>JALVCY010000415.1 GCA_027009605.1 Saprospiraceae bacterium | reverse complement strand
AGAAATAGAATATAAAAAAAATGTAACTGTTTAGATGCCCCTATTTTTAGATAGAAAATAGGCATTTTTGTGGATGTTGAAGCTACAATTTTTGAAGCGTAGCTGGGCTACGTGAGAAAATTTTAGCAAAAACAGGCGCAAAAAGGGCATTTTCTAGCAAAAATTAGCGGGTGGCTAAATAGTTACAAAAAAATATCGTAACTGTTTAGGTGCCCCTATTTTTAGATAGAAAATTGGCATTTTTGTGTATTTTGGCGTAGGGACGCACGGCCGTGCGTCCCTACGTCAAAAAAAAATTCAGCAAAAACAGGCGCAAAAGGACATTTTTTGACCAAAATAGCTTAGACCGGGGAGTGAAAAATTGCCGATAAAGATGGTATCTAACTCATTGACAATCAACACCTTAGTGAGTTCTTAGTGGCAGCTTCGTGTACTTAGTGCTTAGGCATTACATTTTTCCTTACCCTAAGATATAGGGTTGATTTCCAAATTAATTGCAAACTTTTTTTTAAATTTGTGCCGGGCTATATTTCGATCTCCTACTTCACCCTTAGATGGTGCTCGAGACGACAATATAGCCTTTCTTTTCTTTCGCTTACCCTGTCATTTGGGGGGAGCTGATTTCATTCTCAAAGGCATCATTCTTTAGCCATCCGTTTGACTACATCTTCGATTTTCTCGCCGTCGATCATGACGTTTTCCAAGACGGCTTCACCATCCAAGATGCGTACGACCGCATAGACTTCTTGTTGATTATCTAGGATTTCGCCTTGTTTGTTTCGTCTCGGCGGTTGGCGTCGGGTTAGTTTTTCGGCATCTTTGGCTTTAGATTCTTCCATGTAATAGCGGTCAAAGGGGTATCCAATCACCACGGCATTGGATGCGTAGTCTTTGATGTATCGTATTTTTGCTTTTACAAAATCTTGATTTGAGGCCGGTTTTTCCGGAGTGATGCCTGCTATTTTGGCGTATCCGTCTGCATCTTCCGATAAAAGGACAAAAATGCTTTGGCCTTTTTCCCAGTCATCGGGGTTTGATACGGGGTATTCACTTTCGTAAAAACGGAGCACTATATATTTTCCCCGAAAGGGGTCAGCGGGATCTATCGGGCGAGTTTTGAACTTATAGACCTTGCCGGTCACCAAAGTTTTCTCGTGATTCCATATCATCTTGGCCGGCACAAATAACTGGACTAAGACCATCACCAAAAAAATGGGAAATATAAACTTACTGTACTTCATCCTTTTTTCTTTTTTTGAGCATCCAATAATTAACCATAAAGAAACCAATCCCCACCGTCACAAATAGCAAGCCCCGAACCACAAAACTCAAATGCGTATCAAAAAATCGACAGACCACCAAGGCGGCAATAATCAATAACCCGTAATTTAACACCCCTAAACTATTCATCTTGGCTCCTTCCCGGATGGTCATCACACCGACTCCAAATGCCAACAAATTAACCAAAACAATCGCCAGCGAAGAAGACATTCCTAAAAAATAAACCAAAACAAATAACCCAAAAACAGGCGCAACGGGTTGTATTTCCCGCAAGGGTCGCCGCCTAATGTGGTGTATGAACAAACCCATGGCCACCAAAGTCAAAATAACGGCAAGTATAAATTCCGGCGAAGAAAAGGCCTCGTGTTGGTGGTAATCCCAGCGACGCAGTTCTTTCCAGAAAAAATCAAAGCTTAGACCCAAAAGCATCACAACAGTGCCCAAGGAGCCTAGGACTTCATAGCCATTGCGCCGTATTTTTTGGCGAGCAAAGTAATCCAACTGCCCTATTAAGTACAAAATACCCAACAGACTCATATAGGCAATAACCATCAGTTGGCCGTTTTGGTGTACCCAACTCATCAGCACGATTAATAGAGAAACCGGTATCAGCCAATGATGAAAACCGGTAAAATTGCCGTAAGGTTGACGCTTGATAAGCAGAAAATAATAAGGCAAAATCAGCAATAAAAGTAACAGGTAATAGAGTTCTTCGGGCCCGGACTTCATGTAGTTGACCGTCACATAATAGGTTATCCCGATGATGTACATCAAGGAAGTGGCCGAAGATTTTAGCAAGTAAACCACCGGCAAAGCCAGCAACATCCAAGTCAATAAAAAAGAACTCAAATCCCCGGAAAGATTGTAAATCTGCGCCACCAATGCAATACTCGCCCCTATCCCAAAAAACAATAATACCGCCGAGCTTTCCCGCCAAGCCACGCTACCGGCCTTTTTCAGGAGTGTAAATCCACTCAGTATTTGTCCAACAATAAGCGGAACGAAAGCAAAAATGGTTTTTGTCCATCTCGGCAATTCATCCCAATTATGCGCCAAAATCAAAATAATCCCCAACCCCACCAGTATCGCGCCCAATACGCCAAAAACAATAAAAAGCCGATTAGGGGCTGCGCTCCCCTTTTGGTCATAGTATTTTTGAATGTCATTGGCCGTTTCTTGAGAAATAACTCCGGCTTTGACTAATTCGGCGATGTCTTTTATCATGGTTTGCTTGTTTGGTTAGGGTTTGGCCATTTAGACTATTTTAAAGCTTGAACGGTGAATAAGGCATCTATTTTCTAGGTGTCTTTTAATAAAATCTCATCTCGAACATAAGAAGCATTAAGCCAAAAACAATGCTTCATATAGTTTGAAACTTCGGTTAGTTTATCGATAGTTGGTAGGGGGAAGGTGTCGTATTTGTTTCGGGCATGGGGTCTTACGTGGCAGACCCTATTTTCTTTTGGCTTTGGAAAGTTTGTTCTTCTAATTCCATTTGGAGTCAAAGACTTGACGATATGGCCTTCTTGGATTAATTGTTGAGTTTTTAGCCAAACATTTTTAGCTTCCTGAATGTCAAGATAGGGCATGTTCCAAAATCTTACCTTCCTTAGAAAAAGCTTCTTTTCTTTAATTTGATAGAAAACAAAAAAGAATTTTTGTTCACAAATTTGACGTAGGCTACTTTCTTCCCAAGTTACTTTACTCAGCTGCATAAAATTAAAAGCCGGAAAAGAAATATGCTCTTTCGGTAAATCATTGTTTTTGATGCGTATGGTCTTTACCTGAATATCAGCTTTTTCAAACTCTTCTATTTTTTTGTCTAGCTCTACACCTAAAATGGCTTTTGTCAAATTAGCGAGGTGACTTTTGGATTTTTTTCCAACACTCAACCCTAATTTTTGCTCAATCTGATGGGCTTCCAGACCCAAGAAGGACTGAAATTTACGAAGTGCAATATCTGAAATTGTGGCATCTGCATCCAAAAGGTCGGGGGTAGAAATGATTTTTCCGTAGATTCCCTTCTCTCCTTTTGAGATAGTGGCAATGATATGGTTTACGTATCCTTGTTTTAACGAATAGGCTCTTTGTTTAGCCTTCTGCTTGCTAAATGGTTGCTTTCTATACGATTTTTGGGCAGTGGCTCCTTTAGTACATGCTCCTAGATAAAAGGTGTCCCCTTCAGACAGCTCATGAGCCTTACCATTCTTTATTTTCTGCTGGATAATTTGCCAGTCATGCTGAATGACTTTTAGGTCTTCGGGTGGGTATTGCCATCCTTCAACCAACTTGATAACAAAATCAAGGATATTTACTGATTTATCGTGTAAATAGAAAATCAATAGGAGATGCGCATTTTTCTTCCAAAATGAACTTTCATTAAAACTTTCCTTGTGGACATCCAGATAGTTGATAATATTAAGAACTAATCTTTCTTTCGAGCGAAATGTTCCATTTTTTAAGGTTTTGAGCGGGCTGGTTTTTAATTCCAATCCGGCTTCCGCAAAATCCGGTTCAGACCTAGAGTTTGGCTCATATCCAAAATAATATTTTTCTAATAATTGTCCAAAATTTCCCTTTCCCTTGTATTCATCTGATTCAATTGCATTACCACAAGCTTCTCGTAACGATTTGTTTTTTAGCTTTTTTGCAAACGCAATAATTGAATATGGAGATTTAACATCAAACATTTACTTTGAGTTAATCATCTTAAACAAAGATTCACCAATTCTTTCAATTACACCTACAACAAGCGCATTGCCCATGAAGAAAGCTCTTTTGGTGTCCGAAATGCCTTCAAGTTTGGTATGATTATCAGGAAACATATTTAAGCGTTCAAGCTCAATTGGAGTGAGTCTTCTTAATCCACGGTCAGACTGAACGACGTGTTTAAACCGAGATGGAGATTTGCCTCCTTCACCGGTAATTATGGTTCTTGAAGCATTATCTAATGCATCGGGGTAAATCATCCCTCCTTCTGAGTATTTGTAGCTAAATCCATCTTTCGATTTTCGCTCAATGGTTTTAGGCCCTTTTAGATATTCCCACTTAGGTTTGTCCTCGTCCTTAACAAAAAACTCTGGAGTTACTTCTCCGTTTTGTAATACATCGCCGAGCACCGTTCTAGGTCCATGATAATCTGGTTTTGTTTTTAACGTAAAGATATGACCGTCTATCAATAATCCCGTATTTTGAAAAGGAGAAAATTTACCATTTTTATTGAAGTTATTCGTGATTTCAACCAAATCCCCTTGAATTTCAAATTCATTGAGACTAAGGAGTGTATCTTTCTGTACCGGAAAGGCATTTGCAATAGTTCCTTTCTCAAGAAGCCAATCTAGCTTGTTGGATTTAGCTATTTTCTTGTAAGTTGGAGTGGTTTTATGATAACCAATAAAAAAGATTCTTCTTCTTCGCTGTGGCATCCCATAGTCTGCCGCATTGACTACCCTCCATTCAACGGCATAGCCCAAATCTGTTAAACTTTTTAGCATTACAGCAAAATCCCTTCCTCTTTGCTTGGCCGGGGATTTTAGTAGTCTATCAACATTTTCAAGAAACAAATACTTAGGCTTTTTCTTCTTTTGTTCTAGAATCCGGTGAATAGACCACCATAGGACTCCTTTTTTGCCTCTTAATCCTTTAGAGTTTCTTAACGTTGTAGCCACCGAATAGTCTTGACAAGGAAACCCACCTACCAATAAATCATGATTCGGGATATCTTCCGTTGGAACGGTTGCAATATCTTGATTGGAATGATTCTCTTTTCCAAACCTAGCTTCATAAACAAGAGAAGCATGTTGCATTTTAGTTGATGGTTCCCATTGGTTACTCCAAACCACAGTATAGTGATTGCTTTTTTCAAGACCTAACCGAAACCCACCGACTCCTGCAAATAATTCAGCAACCTTTAGTTTTTTATCCGTCATTTCTGTTTGATTTGAAATAGTTAATCTGTATATACAGACAGTTTACGCTCAAAGATATGGAGATTTTTTAAACTTAAGCTTATTTTTGTATTTTTTTGTTTTTATTCAATCAAATTGTTGTAGCCCAACCATTGATTATTGGCAAATACAATTTCATCACTATTACCTTTAGGTAACTGTTTAGGTGCTCCTATTTTAAGGCAAAAAATAGGCATTTTTGTGTATGTTGAAGCTACAATTTTTGAAGCGTAGCTGGGCTACGTGAGAAAATTTTAGCAAAAACAGGCGCAAAAAGGACATTTTTTGACCAAAATAGTGGGTACCTAAATAGTTACAACTTTAGAACGAATTCCAACGCGCCTTCGTGCCACGCACATCATAATGCACATTGTCCGTGCCCGGATAGAGTCCGATGCCGCCTTTATCTTTGATGATGGTTTGGTCTAGGATGTCAAGGACAATTTGTTTATCTCTTTTGTCGGTATAAGAGTCGCCGTCAATATCATAGATGGAGATGTCCACGGCTTCGCCTTTGATATGGCGACTTAGTTTCGCCCCCCCTATTTTTTCGTTGTAGGCAGGATGGCGGTGGCCGCTGGCAATGACAAAGCCATCTTCATTGTAGCCCAAGCGATTGAGTTCGTCCAATAGTTCTAAAGTTTTGTAAAAAAGCTTGGGATGAATCGGGCAAGGAACAAACTCTTCCTTCCCCAACACGCAGTCGATATAATATTCGTCTTTGCACATGAACTGCTTGAGCCGGAACGGCCCGACCACTCGTTTGTACAAGTCATTGCGTGTGACTTTGTAATAGGTCAGGTCTTTTAGGAGGGGTTTGTATTTGGGATTGGCGGATTTGGTGTATTCTAGGTATTCGCCATCTAGTTCATCATAAGTCATGGTTTGCAGGGTCGCCAGTACGTCGGAGATGGCTTGTTTGGAATAGGTAGGTTTATTTTGATGGTGTAAGTCGAATAGGATTTCGTGTAGGCGGTCTTGAGCTCGCCAGTTGGTTTTGATAAAAACGACTAAGATAACCACTAGTAAGGTTAGTGTTTTCAGGTTGTTTTTAGTACTTCTTTTCAATGGAAGTTTATTGTGGTGGATGAGAAGGCTTATCCGGTTTGTCTTGGTCGTCCCCAAAGATAAATCGAAGTAGCGAATCAGAGATGGCAAATTTTTCTTTGAAGAAGTGCGTAATCTTTCCTTTTTCCATCATAGCGTCCAAGCTATCAAAAAACTTTTTCTTGTGACCGGAAGCCAAGTATTCCGATTGCCCTATCTGAGAGAAGGTTTTCATGAACTTCCTTTGTGCGTGGTTTAGTCTTTTATCATTGTCCATTTCTAGTTGCTTTTTTAATGATTTGAGCCAATCGATTACGGCTTCTTTTGAGTCTCATTTTAATGGCACTTTCACCTACCTGTAGCGCTTTCGCAATATCTTTGATGGAACGCAAATCCTTGTACCGCATCATCAAAAGCAAACGTTGAGATTCTGATAGCCCGACGAAGGATTCTTCCATGCTCTTCAGCTTGGTCTCTAATAAGGCGTTATTGGTTAACTCTTCTTCATCTTCGGGGTGTTCATACCCTTTCGGAATAGGCTCAAAGTTTAGTCTTTTTTCCTTTTTAAGGTAACTGATGGTATGGTTTTGAGCAATCGCCATCACCCACGATAAAAAAGGCGCTTTTCCCCGGTATTTATCCAAATTTAAGAAAATTTTTATCAAAATATCATGGGTCAGGTCTTCGGCTTGTTCCCGATTATTCAAAATGCTATAGCACTTGTGAAATATTTTTTGCGCAAGCCGATTGTACAATTCTTCTTGTAAATTACGTACCCATAGGGGGTCTGTTTCAGACAGCAGCTGCTGCACTAATTCTTTGTCCGATAGATTTTGGATGATAATCTCTTCTTTCAACCTGATAGTTACTGGAATGAAAGGACAAGATAACGATAAAAATCATAGGAGAAGATATAAATTGACCAAACAAGGCTTTTTTAACAAAAAAACCTGCTTTTTTGTATCAATGAGACTCCGGCAGAAGCCATCAGGATGATTTTGGGTATTGGCCTACGGGTTTCGATGATGAACACTGATACCGGCAATTCCGGCAACGATTCCTTATTAAAAAGGGGACACCACAAAGGCGTCCCCCTACTAAAACAATTGCGGTTGCTTAAAATGCAAACCGATATCCTGCGATAATTTGATTATATTTGAACAGATTCCTTGCGGTAAAATCGACATAAAGCCGCCCGTTCCAAACCTTTAGGTAGCTGCCAAAAATAATGTTGTAATTCAATCGAACTTTTTGGTCTCCGTCTTTGGCTATTTGCATAAAACCGGCTCCGGCACCGATATAAGGCGTTACCGGAGTATTTTTTACGGCAAATGGATAAATGGCATTACCGGTCAGTCCGAAAGCAGAAGGTTTGCCAAAACCAAAAAAGGCTTCCGGCATAAACTCAAACTTAGAGTCTGCAATGCCATAATGCCAACGAAATCCAACATTCGCGGTGAATTGCCCCCCCACATTGAAGCCGGAAAATCCACTCATTCCTTCATAAGTGAGCTTGGAATGCCCTTTTTGCGAAAGATAATTTCCGCCTGATTTTACACCTAAAACATTATTTTCGGTAACGGATTGAAGCGTATCCGGCTGAGTAGTGGGCTGACCGGGTTGGGGCTCTCCCGGGGTTGGTTTTCCGGTCTTAATTTCTTGGATTTTCTCACGATTGTTATCAATTTTTTCGTTGATTTTTTTCAATTCTGCCAAAAGTCTGGCGTTGTACTCCATCATGACTCTTTCGGATTGGCTTTGCGCCAGCTCTCCTTCCAATTTGGTGACATCTTTAGACATTTCTTGACGCGTGTCAATTTTGACGAGCAATTTTTCGATTTCGGCCAATCGGTTTTGGAGTGCTTGGGTCTCCACTGCCGTATTAGGTGTAGAAGCGTTTTTGTCGGCTGCATTTTCCATAATTTCATCTATGAGATTTTGGAATTCGGCAGGAGACATTTGGATTTGGTTGGGAGCGGATGTGACGACACCGGCCTGTTGTAGGACTTGAGCTTCTTTGGCTTTTTCAGCTTTCTTTCGAGCTTGTTGATTTTTCTCGATTTGAGCTACCACTTTTTCGGCTTCGTCCTTTTCTTTTAGGATGTCGGCTGCCGCATTGACATCTTTTTTGGCGTAAGCTTCATTCAACTGACCTTCCAAATCGGCTACTTTCTGTTTATATTCTTGCTTCAACTTGGCTTCTTCTTCCAAATTTGCCTTTTTTTGCTCTTCGATTTTGGTCGTAATTTCTTCGTCTAGAATTTCTTTGGGCTTAGCCTTGCGGCCAAAAACCAAACGCACACCGGCGGAATACATCCAACTGGTTTTTACTTCGTCCGTAGATTGGATATTTTCGGGATTTTTGCCTGAAGTCAACAAGGCTCTAGCGCCCCCGAAAACCTTAAAACTATTGGACAAAGGCAGAGTTAACCCGACTCCACCTAAGATAAAATCTTGGTCTCTAGCCGTGGACAAAGTATCTTTGGCGCGGTAGTTCTCATTGACATCAATCTTTCCGCCACCAAGCATTAGATAGGGAGAAAGCCCTTGTCCAACACTCAATTTTAGCCTCATCTCTCCACCATACATGGCCAAATCATCTACGTCTGTTGTAAGCTTATCGCCTTTGGTGCCGGCAAAATAAAATCCGCGAAGCCCGACGTAAGGACTAAAATCCATGCCGGCATAGCCCCCGATTAACCAAGTATTCCGATAAGCCAGATTGTCATGAAAAGTAATTTTCCCGACAGAGGGCTCAATGGGAATACGAATGCCCCGAAATCCTCCGGTAAATTGCTGAAAATAGGCTTTATCCAACTCCGACAATTTGCCCGGCCGTCTGCCCCCCAAATAGAATTGCAAGGAAGCGCCATAAGCCCAGTTGTTTTTCAAGGTTAGCGCACCGGAGTTGTCTGTCAATCCATAATGGGTGCGTTCTTGGTCGGTCAACAAATTAGTTGCCGCATCAAAATTAAAAGAAGTGTTTCTCGCTTCAATGGTAAAAGTATAGCGGTCGCTAGCGCTCAATTTGATACCACCTCCATAGTTTACATAAATCATTTCGTTGGCTGTCAGTGTATCTCGCCCGACAGATTGAATGCCTGCGCCCAGTGTCACAAAGGGCAGTAGGTGGCCGCGACTTAAATTGGCCTTGAGTTCTCCCCCCCAGCGGGTCAAGTTGACATCATGAGCGGTGAAGCTGGAGTCTGCAAAGTTGGCAATGCCATAGTCTTTAAAACTAGTTTTTAGGTTCATACCTTGCAAGTATCTGGCTCTAAGCTCGAGATATTCGCCAAAAGCGATACCAAAGTTGCCTCCGACCATGGTGCCATCGGCGATACCTGCTTTGTTGTCCCATTGAACGTATTCGGCGGTAGGTGCTAGTGTGTAGCCGATTCCGGTGACTTGAGCCTCCATCGAAAAAGCTGCCAAGAAGAAGGCAAAAATTAGGAGTGTTTGTTTAAGTTTTTTCATGTTTTTGCTAGTTTTAGTGATATACTTTGCGAATGGGTTGGCGAGCACCACCTCGTGAACCTATTCGGTCAGTAATAGTATGGGATAAGCCCCATATAATCCTTAGACTCCGTTTTTGGGGATTGGTCACTTTTTTTTTTTTATAAAGT
>JALVCY010000414.1 GCA_027009605.1 Saprospiraceae bacterium | reverse complement strand
TATCGACGTCGTCGTCGGGCCAATTGAGACTTATGAAGACCAATTATTTGGCTATAAAGCCTCTCATGCTTGTTATATTTTGGTCAAGGACATGGATTGGAGTAAGCGCTTGGCCAAGTATGCGCAATTCTTACCCCAGCTCCAAAAAGGCCTCCCTGTACCCGCCAAATACAAAGCCGAAAAACCGGGGAATGACACCGAGTTAAACGCCTACGACGCCATTTATTATGCCGGAGATTGCAACGCCGGCTCCAAAACCATCGCCATCAACCTCCCCAACGATGAAGTCGTCCAACTCAAAAAAGGCACCAGACGGCTACAGCTAAAAAATGTCATGAAGGCCAAATTTGATAAAATATTGATACCTATTGCCCAAGAATTGATTGACCCCGAGCAGCTCAAACTGATTAATTTTGATGCTTTCTTTGCCAATACCATGTTTCATGAAGTCGCCCACGGGCTAGGCATCAAAAACACCATCAACGGCAAAGGCCCTGTACGCAAGGCATTGATGGAGCATGCTTCTGCATTAGAGGAGGGCAAGGCGGACATGTTGGGTTTATATATGGTTCGTCAATTGCATAAGAAAGGGGAGATTTCAGGAGATATCAAGGGCTATTACACGACGTTTATGGCCAGTATTTTCCGGTCTATTCGTTTTGGGAGTTCTTCGGCTCACGGCAAAGCCAATATGATTCGCTTTAATTACTTCAAGGAGATGGGTGCTTTCGCAAAAAATAAAGAAACGGGCAAGTATAAAATTGATTTTGCCGCCTTCGAGAAAGCGATGGATTCCCTTTCGGAAAAAATACTCACACTCCAAGGGGACGGCAACTATGATGGTGTGGCCAAATTAGTCAAAGAAAAAGGAGTTATTGATGCTGATTTGCAAGCAGATTTGGATAAATTGACCGCCAAGGGAATTCCTGTGGATATTGTTTTTGAAGAGTGAACGAGTTAGCGGATTTACGGTGAGTGACTCCCAAAAGTCTAGCTTGGGAGTAAAAAATTGCACAAAAAGACGGTATTTAACTTGTTGACAATCAATACCTTAGTGAATTCTTAGTGGCAACTTCGTGTCCTTAGTGGTTAGGCATTACATTTTTCCTTACCACTAAGAGCACTTAGATAACACTAAGTTTACACTAAGAAACGCTACAAATTCTTGGCTTCAGATTGCTAAAATTTGAGTGAGAAATGGTGCACACATAGACTAACATATTATAAAAACTATCTTTCGTTTACCCTGTTGAACAGTTGAACGATGAGTTTACTCCGAAAAGTCGGTTTTTTGAAATAGCTTGGAAAGTTGCCAAATATTATTCTGGATACATGCTTTCTGTTCAATTGTTCAAGCGTTCAATCGTTCAACTGAATCCCACAACTAGTTGATTATCAGCACTTTCAATTAAACAGTTGAACAGTTGAACGATTGAACAAAATCTCCAAACAGAATAAAATTTGGCAGTTTTGCATCAGAATACTTTTAGGAGTAAACTCAACAATTGAACAAAATCCAAGCCACTCAATGCAAAGCCGCCCGCACCGGAATCCGCCGGATAAGCTCCGCTTCATACTCAAAAAACCATTGAGCCCGTTTTAAGATTGTGTCTAGGGGAAAGTATTCTGCGGCTAGGTCAATATAGATAGAGCCATGCTTCACTTCGGACGCCCAAAGTTTTTTGTAAAATCGACGTAGCTCCGGATCTTCCAAATGGTCTGCCACCAACTTAAAACGCTCCAAAGCCCGAATCTCAACCATCGAACCGATAATCAATCGATCCATCAAACGATCCATCCGGCCATGACGGCATTGTTGGGTCAGTTCTACAATATATTCGTCTTTTCTTATTTTTTGCGGAAGCTGCAAACCCCGCTCATGCATCAAACCATAAACTTGCTGAAAATGCTCCAACTCCTCCACACCCATATCAATCAATGCCGGAATCATCTTGGTAAAAGTGGGATACTTCGCCACCAGACCCAGGGCAAAAGCCGATGCCTTACGCTCCCCTTCTGCGTGGTCAATCAAAAAGTCATTAAAATTGTCCATTACGGTTTGAATCCAAGCATCCGGACTCGGAGCCAAAATTTCTAAATTGTATTTCATGCGTCCTTGTGTTTTATTGACTTTTTGTAACTATTTAGATACCCACTATTTTGGTCAAAAAATGTCCTTTTTGACTTAAAATAGGAGTACCAAAACAGTTACGACTTTTTAACAATCTTTTCGGGTGCAGCACCATGTTATTGCACCCAAACTAGAAAGATTAATCCACTTTTAAGACGTCCGATTTTTTTAATTGTTTGAGTGCGGCTTCCACAAACGGGTCATGGTCTTTGGCCAGCACCTCGTAATACATGCCTTCCCCAAACTGCAACTTCCCTATATAACTTTTTAGCGCCCGACGGATATTGGCATCATATTTTGTTATTTGTGCAAACGATAACCAATCATTTTTCTTCAAGGCATACGCCATAAAATCATCAACCATTTTATCAGGCACTTGATAATGATTCAAAAAATCGGACTCGCTATCTCCTACTTTCTGAATCGGGTGACTCAAGACAAATGGATAGATCAGACTGTTCAATACCAACCAATTGTGCCCTACCAAATTGCTATCCAAAGGGATAAAAATCTCCGGCGTAATCCCGCCACCACCATGAACCAACCGTCCATTGGCCGTATAATACTTGGTGGTATCGGCAACTTTGGATTTGGACACATTGTATAACTCTCCGTTATCAAAACGATTTTCAATATCGTGGTCATACTCCTCCCGATCAGAATAATCTTTTTGGATACACCGGCCGGAAGGCGTATAATATCGAGCCACCGTCATCCGTACTGCGCCACCATTGGCCAAGGTGAGTTCTTCTTGAACCAAACCCTTACCGAAGCTCCTTCGCCCGATAATGACCGCCCGATCCCAGTCCTGCAAGGCGCCGGCTGTAATCTCCGCAGCCGAAGCAGATTCTTCATTAATCAAAACTGCTATCTTATTGATATTCAATCGACTAGACCCATTAGAGTGATAATCTTCTTTACCCACTTTTTCTCCGGAAGTATAGACCAAAAGCTTGTTTTTGTCCAAGAAAATATGGTTTAGCACTTCCACGGCTTCATTTAAGTACCCCCCCGGATTGTCCCGCAAATCCAAGATGAGATTTTCCATCCCTTTATCGCTGATAAGCTTCATTACCGTTTGTGCAAACTCCCGTGAAGTCGTCGCCGTAAATCCTGTAATTTTCACATATCCGGTATGGTCATCAATCATAAAGCCAACCGGAACACTCGGCAAATCAATATCACCCCGAATAATCTCCGTGTCATACGGCACGTGTGTCCTTCCATTAAGACAAGTCAAATTAAGTGGAGTCCCCCGTTCACCTTTCAATAAGGTAACAACAGAGTCAGCCGGCAATTTTGTCCCGGCAATGACTAAGTCCCGCACTTTCAGTATCTTGTCTCCACTATGCAAACCGGCTTGTTCGGCAGGACCATCTGCGATGACGCCCCCAATAGTTACGGTGTCGTCAATCATCAAAAAATCAATTCCTATACCCACAAAAGAGCCACTCAACTGCTCTTTGCTATGCACGTACATCTTGGGCGACAAATAAACGGAGTGCGGATCCAAGCCCCGCATAATATTATTGATGGCCTTTTCTGCGAAAGCACTTTGATCTATAGAATCGACATATTTGGAGTCAATGTAGCGAATCACCTGCAAGACGGGCGCTTCCATATTGGTATGCGTCTCCAAATCATCTCCTTGGATGCGCTCGAATGCATTTGTAGATTCTTTCATTTTCAGCCCTACAAGCATACCGGCCAACATGACGACCGCAAAAAAGAAAGGGAGCAGGATGTTATTTTTTGATTGTGGAGGCTTTTCGTCCATTCGTCCATTTACATTTAAAATGAGCCCACAAGGTAGTGCAAATCTAGCAGCTAACAAGAAAAAAACATCAATATTTTGCCTTTCCGGAGACTTTATAAGCCATTGCCCGCAATAAGATGAAGGCATGATTCCAAAGATTCGGTAAAAAGCCATAATGCTTTTGCAAAATAACGAAGCGGTTTTTGAGTGATTGTTTGTGGTGTTGCCGCGAAGTGCCACCCATCTCAAAGTCTGCTAAAATCAAGGGGACAAAAGTATTTTTACGAGATTTTTTGAGCGCTTCGATAACCCAGTCGATATCTGCCGCCAAATTATGGTCGATATATTCCTTGGTTATGGACAATCGGGGCAAAAAGCCTTGGTGGCTGACCACCATCCCATGCTTGAGAGATTTCCAACTTAGTTTTTTGGGCAATTTTTGGGTCGTAATCTCACTGCGAGTCCCGATTTCCTGACGATTTTGATTGACCATCATAACTTCCCCATAGAGTATATCGGTGTCGCTTTCGCAAAATTGCACCATTTTTTCAACCGTGTCCGGACGATGTATATGGTCGCCGGCATTGACAAACCAAATAAAATCACCTGTGGCCATGCGCTGCCCTTTGTTCATAGCGTCATAGAGTCCTTTGTCGGGTTCGCTGATGGCTTGCGCAATTTGGTCGCCATATTCTTTGACAATCTCAAAAGTCCTGTCCTTAGAAGCCCCGTCCACAATAATGTATTCAATATTCGGATAGGTCTGGGCTAGCACGGAGTCAATAGTTCCCCGGATGACTTGCTCGCAGTTGTAGGCAACGGTGACGATGGAGATTTTTGGATTCATGGGGCAAATTTAGGATTTTTTTTGGTCTTTGGGCTTTGGGGCGCACCGTTGGCGCTTTTGGTCTTTGGCATCGGTAGTGGTTTGTTCTTGGCTTCGTTTATTTCATTATTCGGCATTCGTAATTCATCATTCGATATTCTGTTTAGTTTAGGGGGTTGTGAGAGTTGAAGAAGTTGATTCGCTCGCAAGCTTCGCTAGTTGAAGAAGTTGAGAACGTTCGCCTTCGGCTCTCTAGGTTGAGACTCGTCCCGATTACTATCGTGGATGCGGACTTCGGGTTGAGAGCTGCGCAGGTTGAGATGATTTGGGTATTTGTTTGAGATTTTACTTCATCACTGGATATTTGGATTTCTGTTTGGGTTTTTAGTTGAAAAAGTTGATTCGCTCGCAAGCTTCGCTAGTTGAGAGAGTTGAGACCATTGAGAGCTTCATCTAGGCCGGGCAGAATCTCTTTTTTTCAAGAAATTATAAGACCATCATAATAGCACAAATTCAAAATCAACCGAGTACACTATCAACATAACAATCATATTATAAAAGGCTGATATTCAATCGTTTATTGGCATGTAATTTGCAGAATAATCAACATAACGAGCAGTATATTTAACGCTGTAAGTTAAGAATAATTTGGGGGGTTTATTTTACGGCAGCGGAAGGAACAACGGTTCTTTTCGCTGTTTTTTTATTGGTATTATTGGCTATCAAAAAAAATTATTATCTTTGCGGCCTAAGCATTCCAAATATTTAATGCCCAATTAGATAAATACCCAAATTATCATTCATGCTAAACTATAATCTAATAAGTCTTATTGACTTTTTAGCGCTGCTTCAAGGCCTTATATTGGGTGGGATTCTACTGTTTGAGAGATGGAAGGATGGGCATACCAAGTTTCTCGGTCTTTTTCTACTGACTTTTTCGTTGGCTTTGATTGATCCGATTCTGATGAGATTAGGAGTGTATCGCCTATATCCTAGACTAATCTTTGTCCCTGTCAATTTTTATTTTCTGAGTGTCCCCCTATTTTATCTTTATGTAAAAACCCTTTTGATGCCGGTCAGTAACCGAAGGATACTGCTTATTTTAATTCCCGGAATCAATGAGTTTCTGTTTTTTTGCGTATTGTTTTTTCTACCCATCGCCAAAAAATACGCACTGATTCAAAGCCCCAATCTACAGAGACTCTATACATTTTATGCAAATTTCTCTATGGCATTTTCCATCCTGTTTGCCTTACTGGCCATCCGCTTAGTGGAGCGTTACCGCAAAAACAAATTAGGCTTCTCTTCCAACACGCCGGAGCAAAGACTGCTTTGGGTTCGCTATATTGCGCTCTTTTTAATTTACTTTTACGGCACTGCCATGATTCGTCAATGGATGCCCCATTTTATATCCGGCTATATTTATGCCTTAGCTTTTTCCTTAACTAACATTTTCATTATTTATTGGGTGGGTATCGTCGGGCTTAGACAACCCAATCTCACTATCCAATATGAAACCGACACACCGGTTCTAAAGACCATAATACCATCCACTCCTATCAAAGTCCAAGAATCCGAAAGAAACGAATTAATGGAGCAGCTTCAGCACTTGTTTGAACAAAAATACCTTTACCGAGATACAGACTTGACCCTGCCGAAGCTAGCCAAACAATTGGGCGTTTCCAGAAGGGAATTATCCCAAGTCATCAACCAATCCAGTGGTCACAACTTCAACAAATATGTCAACCACTACCGTATCCAAGAAGCCAAACAGCTCCTTGCCAATCCGGAATATCACCAATACAACATGGTCGGCATCGCTAATGAAGTCGGTTTTAGCTCCAAAGCAACCTTTTTTTCTGTCTTCAAAAAGGCCACCGGAATGTCTCCCGGACAGTACAAAAAGAAAAAACTTGCCAAACAACCCCACGACAAAAGAGTCTAAAATCGTGTTTGTAGTCTAAATTTAGGCTTAAACCACTTCAAATCCCCCCCTTGTAGCGATAAATCTTTGATTAATCCTTGACCTTTGCACAAGTTTTGAGAAAATGCCTTGTCTATCAGACTTTAGTCATATCAGTTGAATCCCAAAACTGAATTATTTTGTTTTGCAATCCGATTCTGCTAGTATTTTAGGTATTGAGTGCTATTAGCTAAACCAAATGAAAATAGTACGGAAAAGGGCGAGAAGCGGAGTCATCAGTTTCTGCCCTTTTTTTGTACCTTTACCCTGTGAGCAACGAATTCTATCATGAACATACATCCCAGTATTGTTGACCTTCTTGACTTTCTCTCCTTAGTCCAAGGTATCATCTTGGGTAGTGTCTTGATACTACAAAACAAAAAAAAGCAACCTTCCATCTTTTTGGGATTCTTCTTGATTTTTTATACTTCTGACCTGATTCGGTCTCTCTTAAAAACAACCGGAATTGCCAATCAGAATCCTTTTTGGTACTTTCTTCCTGTCAATTCCTATTTCCTTGCTTTACCCCTTTTTTATTTTTACACGAAAAGTTTGATTGGTCAATTTAATTGGCGCAAGCATGTCCGGTGGCTGATTCCGGGGATTATTGAGTTTTTGGTCTTTTTAAGGCTCTTTCTGTTGACCACCGAACAAAAAATCTACATTCGAGACCATACCAATGTACGGATTTACTATAGTATTTATCAATTTGTTTCCATTCTATTTTCCATTTTTATCATTGGTCTGATTATCCGCCTAATCAATCGGCATCAAAAGGATGTTTTGGAGTACTATTCAGACACCAACCACAGGCAATTAAAATGGATTCGCATTGTCGTGATAGCCATTCTTGTCTATGATTTATTAGTCATTTGGGAGGTCTTTACCTACCACCCTGAGCTAGGGCATCGTTTTGATTTATTTTACTCCGGTTTTAATGTAATTTTTATCTATTGGATTGCCATTTCCGGGCTTCGACAGCCGATGGCGCTTGTGCTTTCGCAAAAAGATTCGACCGAAAATTTAGATTCCGGTTCTCAAAACTCAGATATAGCTGAATCTTCTCAAAAGGAAAAACTAGCGACCCTTATCCAAATGATAAACCAACAACAATTATATAAAATAAAAGATCTTACCCTCCCGGAATTAGCCATAAAAGTGGGCTATTCCAGACGGCGGCTTTCGCAATTGATTAATCAAGAAGCAGGCACCAATTTTAATAACTTTATCAATCAATTCAGAATAAATGAAGCCAAAGTCATGCTGGAAAATCCTGAATTTGACTACCTTAACATGGTTGGCATAGCGGACGAAGTCGGATTTAACTCCAAAGCCACTTTCTTTGCCGTCTTCAAAAAACTAGTAGGCTCCCCCCCGGCTAAATATAAAGCTGACCAAAATCAAAAAATGAAAACAAAATAATCCTTCCGGCCATAAAATCATCCCCCATGGACATCAACTACAATATCATCAGCCTAATTGACACTGTAGCCTTAATCCAAAGTCTCGTATTTGGCATCTTCCTTATTTTCAAGCACAAACAAAATAGACCCTCGCTTTTTCTTGGACTTTTCTTACTCACTTATTCTACCGATTTAGTCACTTCTATTCTTTTTGACACCGGCATTATCTATCAAAACACTTCGCTCCTTTTCTTGCCTATCAATTTCTATTTCTTGACCATTCCGTTTTTGTATCTTTATACTAGAGCGCTATTAAAGCCCATACGCAGCAAGCCTACAATGCTGCTTCTTTTTAGTTTAGGGGGCTTAGAATTGGCCTTTTTTATGTGGCTTTTTTTTCTACCTTCCGGGCAAAAAGAAAAGTTGGTACAAAGCTCCTCCTTTCAAGACTACTACGAATACTACCAGCTGACTTCCATTGCATTTTCCATTGGCTTGTTGGTTTTAATCATTCGACTCATCTCGCAATACAAGAGGAGAATGCTCGATTTCTATTCTAATATCGTCCCCAAAAGATTAAGATGGCTCCAAATTGTGGCCTACATTATCATCGCTTACGACCTTATATCTGTGGTGTCTATTGTACAATGGGAGCTCCCTTTCGGGAAAACACTTTACAACTTGCTGACCTTTGGCAATCTCTTTTTCGTCTATTGGATTACCATTTCCGGTATCCGTCAAAAAAGAATTCAATTACCCGATGAGATGACATCTCCGGACAACTCTACCCCTGCCCCTCAGCCACAAAATAATGACTCCGAAAAATATGACGAAATCTATAACCACATTTCCCAAAACAAATTATTCAAGCAAGCCGAGCTCAATCTACCCGATTTAGCCCAAGAACTGAACCTTCCCAGACGGGAACTTTCTCGTCTCATCAACCAACACTACGGTGATAACTACAACAAATTCATCAATCAATTCCGCATCGAAGAAGCCAAAATATACCTAACGAATCCCGATTTCAACTATCTCAATATGTCGGGTATTGCCGATGAAGTCGGCTTTAGCTCCAAGGCAACTTTCTTCACAGCCTTCAAAAACAGTACCGGCATGTCCCCCGGACAATTCAAAAAAAAGGCACAAAAACCGGATTTTTAACCCAAAACAGTCCCAAAAAAGGTCTGAAATCGTGTTTCAAGTCCTGATTTACGTCTTTTTCGGTTCATTCGCATCACTTCCACCCCATAACAATAAAAATTTATTCACCTTTGCATCGCAACACGCAACATTATTAATTAGTTTTTTTTAGTTGTGATTCATTTTTGAGTTCCAGTTTTCCCGTTGACTTGGTCAACATCCACACTTGTCGTGTAAGAATCACACACTATGCACTATGTTTAGTACACTAAAGGGCGAAAATCAGCAATTGCTTGATTTTTGCCTTTTTTTTCTGAAAACAGCACGAATAACGCACGGAATTCTGTACCTGTCACGCTCCCTTCTGTGATTTGCTCTTTCTAAAGAGCCGGGTACGAATTCCTTTTTAAGAGAAACAAAGCAAAAAAAACATTAGCAAAAACCAAGTCTTGGCGCATTCACAAGATCCAAAACTTTCTAAACCAGCGTAGCGAATCAACTAGCGTAGCGAATCAACTAACGAAGTCCGAATCCACGATAGTAATCGGGATGTGAATCAACTAGCGTAGCGAATCAACTTCTTCAACTCTTTCAACTAACAGAATATCGAATGCAGAATCCCGAATATCGAATAATGAAGTAAAATCCCCAACAAAAAACCAAATCATCTCAACCTGCG
>JALVCY010000413.1 GCA_027009605.1 Saprospiraceae bacterium | reverse complement strand
CAATCTCAATGGGGGTATAGTCAAAAACGCCCCTGATGAGTGGTCGCCAAAATAGTGTGTGTCTAAACAGGTACCCAAAATTATAACTATCTTTGTCCTGATAGAGGGTTGAAATAAAAGCGAAAACAGAATAAAATTTTGCGGAGCCTGACTTTTCGTAGCAAACTCATCTTTAAACAAATGATTTTTTACCAAATCAACCAGAATAGTTGTGGAAGAATTGCAGCAAATCATCGAAAAGCTAGACCGGCTAAAAATTGAGTTGGACGAATTGCGCCCAACCGATGCGGATGCTTTGCACAGATTAAATCAAAAGCTGCGACTTGAATGGAATTATCACTCTAACAGTATTGAAGGGAATTCTTTGACCCTTTCGGAAACGAAGTCTTTTTTATTGTTCGGGATGACGGCCAAGGGCAAGCCTTTTAGGGATTATGTGGAGATGGAAGGCCACAATAAAGCCTTAAAAAAGCTGGAAGCTATGGTTTCCACGGATTTGCGTATTACGGAAAAGCTTATTAAGGACTTCCATAAAATGATTTTGGTGGAGCCTGATACGGATGCCGAGGCGGAGATTAATCCCGGACATTATAAAAAGCGAAATAACTATCTCTATTCTGAAACAGGAGAGAGAATTGATTTTACAGACAAAGATGATGTGCCTGCTTTAGTCAATGATTTGGTCAATTGGCTCAATAATCAAATCAGTCCTCCCAAAAGACAAAAGAAGAAATACAGCTTGCATCCGCTGTTAATTGCAGCCCAATTTCATGTCCGTTTTGTCAAAATACACCCGTTTGGAGATGGTAATGGCCGGATGGCTAGGTTACTAACCAATTTGATTTTGATGCTTACCGGATATACGCCTGCCATAGTGAAAAAAGAGATGAGAACAGCGTATTACTTGTCTTTGGACGATAATAGCACCGAAAATTTTTCCGTCTTTTTGGGAAAGGCATGTATTGAAACAATGGAATTGGCCATTAAAGCAGCCAAAGGGAAGCCGTTGGAAGAGCCCGAAGATTGGAAAAAAGAAGTGGACTTGCTGGGGCGGCAGGTAAGTGCGAAGAGTAAGCAAGAAGAGTTAGAACATGCTCAAATGATTTCTAATCAAGCTATAGCAAGGACTAATTGGTTAAAAAGGAATTTACCATTGATTTTTAAGACTTTTGATGATACTTTTTTGCCCTTTGCTTCCATGGCAAGGACTTCCTGGTTTACACTCACTTTTTGGTCTCCAATTAAAGAGAACACGACTTTGGAACGTTTAACCGGTAAACCCAACTTAGTTGATGAAGTAATTAGTTATTTCGATGCTGATGGTCGGCAGTTAGATGTAAATTATTATTTCGAAAACTTAGTGGCTTATCCAAAGGAAGAATTTTATTTTCGAGGTCAGATAGGAATTTATTTTAAAGATGATTTGGCAATTATAAAAATATTCTATTCGGCCAATAACACAAAAGTAATTTCGCAATCCATGTCTGATAATTTGGGTAGCAATGATTTACAAGAAATCCAAGCGCTAGGTAGAAATCTTGTCAATGAAATAAAGATAGCAACCGATACGAAATAGATTGCTCATTTCCTGGGTCAATTAGAATTTGGCTCAACTCCATCGACTTTCTCAACCAGCGAGCATCTCAACTAGCGAGCTTTAGCGAGCGAATCAACTAACGAAGCGCAGCGAGTGAATCAACTTTATCTACTAGCGAAGCATCTCAACCTATCTAAGCGCCTCATCTCACAATAGTCAATTTTCCGGATTTAATTAGCTTCCCTTTCAAATCTCTTATCCGGTAAGCATAAAGACCTTGCGGCAAATGACTGACACCGGTTTTATACTGCGTATTGATATTTTGCGAAAGCAATACTTGACCGGCCATATTAATTAATTCAAGATGGATTTTGGATGTATTATCTGCTATTTTTATCCGGATATAGTCTGATGCCGGGTTGGGAAAGAGAGTTAGTTCCGGAGCGATAGGACTTTGTACATTAGTGGCAATATCTTCAAAACAATCATCAAAAAGAGTCTGTGCTTTGTCGTCAGCCGCCAATAATTTGGCCAAACTTGGAGCCGGATGCTGAACATCCGGAACCCATGGTAATCCTATAGAAAGCCGATTGGTTTGTCCTGTACTGAAAGTCATAGGGCCAATGGATTGAACAGTACGACGGTCTCCGGGTGTTATTTCTGCTTGAGCCATTGACCACCCATTGGGGGCGTCGGGGGCATCGGGGAATGCAAATTTTGTTACAGGACATAGGGGGTGCATATAGCCATCATCACAGCCATAGAGCGGCGAGCCATCTTTCCAAAGTCCCTTCATTAAATGATATACTTCAATGCCTGTTTGGGGATCCCGTGTGCCTGAAGGCCCCGTGCCGTTATTGTAATAGATAAAAGAAGACATCTTTAATTCATCCCCGGATTGACCAATAGGAAGACTTAGAAAGTCAATGCCGAGCATGGGGATTTTGTCTCCGTAAGTAGGATGTCCGGAAGAGCAACTTCCATCAGACTCACCGTCTATGTTGTCTGAATTATAGTAGTACGCTAGATTTCTAGTTGTATCACATCCTACATAATCATCATCGCCACAGCCTAAATCGCCATCAAGCCAAATAGAAAAATAAGTATCAAAAATA
>JALVCY010000412.1 GCA_027009605.1 Saprospiraceae bacterium | reverse complement strand
TGGGATTTAGACGACCAAATGTGCTAAGCACCGTTGGTATTGAACCACGAAAGACACGACTTTTTTAACCACGAAAGACACGACTTTTTTTAACCACGAAAAACACGAAAGACACGAAAAATTTACAGAATGAAGCCTAAAATCAAACAATTACCATCTATCCCCAGTCAGAATATCGAATGTCGAATGCTGAATGTCGAATAATGAAGTATCCATAATCCGTGAAAATCCGTCAAATCCGTGTTCTATCAAGAACGGTATAACGGGCAGGCGACCAAAAGCTCTTGCTACTTGAACGCCGAAGGCACAATCCATCCTATTCCACCAAAACCTTCCCAACATCCAAAACAACCCCATCATCCACCAGCCGCCAGACATACAACCCGCGAGCCACATCGCCTACCGACCACTCCAAAGGAGACAACCCATTCATTCTCAGTCGCTTAACTTCTCGACCCAGCAAGTCCGTTATAACAACATCGCCTTTTATTGCCCCTGCAAAAGTAACGTAGTCTTGTACCGGATTGGGATAAACTAGGAGCTCGTCCGCTTGCACAAAAGGCTCATAATCCGCTACCGGGTGACAATTCAACGTGTCTATGCAGCCGTCCGGGCTCATCTTCATGACAAAGCCATAAGTCCCATAATTCACCCCACTTCGCTGCGCATGTCCGACAGAGATGATACTTCCTGATGACAATAAAGCCGTACCCGTTACTTGCATGCCTTGAAATCCACTAATCGAGTCTGGATAAATAGAATCCAATCGCATCCACAAGCTATCACCCGAAGGTGTAAATTTATAATGAATACCCTTTCTTCCGCCTATTGCGGCCACCCAGCCTGATGCAATAAAATTACCATCATCCGTCCGCTCTAAGTCCGTAAAAAACTGTATCGGTGCGAGACGCCAATAAATCCACTGCCACATAACATTAAAATCCTTGTCCATTCGCAAAACCATCGGACGGGTCTCGTATTCACCGTAGAGTCCCCACTCCCAAGTTCCTGAGATACATATCCAACTGCTGTCAGGGAGTCGCTCAAAATCCCAAATGGCACCTTGATCTAAGCTTTGTTCACTTTCCCATTCCCATTTTTCATTTCCTGATGTATCAATAGCTATTATTAAGCCAACAGTCCAAGTAGATTGCTCCCCCGGTACATAATCAGACCTTCCACCTGTAATTACAATGGTCGTGTCACCAAGTTTATTTAAATTAATAGCTCCATCTCTCAAATTTAGTACCCCATAAGTCTTCCGCCAAACCTGATTACCCAACTTATCCGTTTTAATGACAAAAATATCATTCTGACCACTGCTATCCACCTGACCACCTGCCATCATATACCCATCTTCCACCTCTATTAAGCTACTATTGCCGGACGAAAAATTACTCGGATAAAACTTCAAAAAATCTAAACTTAAATCGTGGTGGACTTTTAGTAGATAGGGCGTTTGTTGTGCACTTCCTGCTATAATATATCCACCATCTGATGTTTTGATAATCTTTTTTCGGTACCAGATTGTTGTTAAGGTCTTTTGTGTATCGACGTATATTTTTTCTAACAATAGATTGCCTAAGGTGTCTAATTTTGCAAATCTAATACCTTGAACATCATTGACATCAAAAGAAGACGAATAGAGAATAATCGTATCGTTGTCAACCAATAAATCACGATATTTACTTATCTCATTTTGCCCACCACTATCAAACACTTTTATATATCCCGGCTGAGCAAACAGACTGTGCGAGACCAAAAACAATACTATGGTAAAAAATGGTTTCATCTTTATTTATTTAAAATGAGTGCGTCCCAATGGCTCAGGACGCACTCCATTAGATTATTTATTAATCACTATCTGCCCACCATAGGCTTCTTGTCCATCCAATAAAAGGCGATAGTAGCAAGTACTACCTGTCACCTTTTCTGTCGTCCAGCTCATACCCGTTGTCCCTGAATCCGGGTGCAATAACTCAATTAAGCCACCAACCTGATTGGTCACTTCAATCATCACTTCCTTACCTGATGTGGCAAATTCGCTCCAATCAAAATGAACTTGATAATCCGTTGGATTGAGAGAAATCAGCATCTTCGGCTCTGTTGAGCCACCACTGGTTTCGTTTCCAAAAGAGTTAGTATTCTGCTCAGGTAAAGCGGTGATTACTGGTCGGTAGTAATACCCATAATCACTTATCAGTATTTTCTTGGCAAAATAGCTTGCCTGACCTTCTAAACTTCTCATAACTTTGTAACAACAAACATTGTCGCCTTGTTTTTAATCTAGACAGGCTACTGTAAATGTGCCTATTGTCCGTACTTCACTCCGGATCGCTAAGCTCGCAGCCTTTGCCGCTGAAGGACGGCAAAGTTGGCGGAGCACCGATAGGAATCGGTGGGTGAGCCAAACCGTTGGCACAATGATTTTTTGAAAGTAGGGCTTCTGTTCCGGCAAACGACAGTGAACGTGTTTATCTTCCGTGCTCCATTCTTGGCTCACCAATCACTGCGCTGCGCTCCGTGCTTAGCGATCCACCACCCAAGATGATTGAACCACGAAAGACACGACTTTTTTTAACCACGAAAAACACGAAAGACACGAAAAATTTACAGAATGAAGCCTAAAATCAAACAATTACCATCTATCCCCAGTCAGAATATCGAATGTCGAATGCTG
>JALVCY010000411.1 GCA_027009605.1 Saprospiraceae bacterium | reverse complement strand
TTGGTCATCAAAATGACAAGCGCTAGTAATGGTATCCAAAATTTCATATTTCGATGTTTGGTTTTGTGTATGAAGGTGAGTTTGCTTTGAAAAGTCGATTTTTTGAAAGAATCGTGAAATTTGCCAAATATTATTTTGATTGAATGCTTTCTGTTCAATTGTTCAAGCATTCAATCGTTCAACTGAATCACATAACTAGTTGATTATCAGGGTGTCATTTGAACAATTGAACAGTTGAACGATTGAACAAAAATTACTCCAAACTCCCAACCAAACAAAATTTTGTGGTCTCAAGCGCAAATTCCTACATCCGACTTTTCGGAACAAACTCAAAGGTCAAATATACAAAAAAAAATAACTCTGATGGGTTGATTTGAAATTATTCGGAGACAAAAAAAGTTTTGCCGCCGCATTTTGTGCAACCACCACCCATTGCGCAAGCAAAAATGAACAAATACCGGATTGAGTAGTTGAACAAAATAAAACTGAATGAAGAATAAAATTAACATCGAAATTGAACTCAACGACAAAAAAATCCCCAAAGAAATCACTTGGGTCGGCTCGGACGGCCAAGCCCAAACAGCCAAAGGGATGTTATTGAGTTTTTTGGATCGAGAGACCAAAGATACCATGAAGCTGGATTTGTGGACGGAAGATTTGCAAGTTGGGGAGATGGATCAACTCATGTATTATACGCTCCGATCCTTGGCAGATACGTATATTAATGCCACGGGCAACAAGGAATTGGCGGAGCAGATGCAGCAGTTTGCCCACCATTTTGGAATCGCTACCGGCCTTTTGTCCGAATCTTCATAAGTGGTCAAGGGTTAAGGGGCAAAGGTTAAAGGAACATAAGAATATAAAATAAATTTTGCTTTAAGCATTGGCTCAAATGACTCTTGAGAAAGCTCCTTGAACGTAACTGTTTAGGTGCTCCTATTTTTTGACCAAAATAGTGGGTATCTAAACAGTTACCCTTGAACAAAGGTAGGCCTTCTTTATTATATTATGTGGTCACTCAATAATCACTGATTTTTGTAACTGCTTGGAAATCAATTTCTTACCTATAAATTGCTATTTTGCGCAAGTTAAAAACACTGGAATTAGACCGGCTTTCGCCAAACGAATTCAAATCCATTGAAAAAACGCCGATTGTCTTAATCTTAGATAATGTGCGTTCGGGGTTGAATGTGGGGTCTGCTTTTCGCACGGCGGATGCCTTTGCTTTGCAATCTATCTTGCTTTGCGGGATTACGGCGACTCCGCCCCACCGGGAGATTTTGAAGACGGCGATTGGGGCTTCTGCAACCGTGGATTGGACGTATTTTGAACGAGTGGAAGAGGCCGTGGCACATTGTAAAGAATTGGGTATGTCGGTCTTTGCGATTGAACAAACAGATCATAGCGTCGCCTTGGATGAGTTTGTCCTTCCGGAAAATAAAAATGGTTTTGCCTTGGTTTTTGGGAATGAGGTGAATGGGGTGTCGGATGTCATCCTTCCGGAAATAGATGGGGCGATTGAGATTCGGCAGTTTGGGACTAAGCATTCTTTGAATGTGTCGGTTAGCTTGGGGATTTTGGTTTGGGAGTTTTGGCGGCAGATGAGGGGGGGGGATTTTTGAGTCTTCGATGAACGTCCGTTCATCCCAACAGCTTTGGGTCTTTGGCTTCTTCGGTGGTTTGTTCTTGACTTCATTGCCGGATGATTGGCTTTGGTGGTTTAGGAGATTTAGATGTTAATCTTTGGCTTACCTTTGACGTTCAAATTTCCGTTAGTTTTTTATTTCGCTACCTTTTACCTTTGACCCTTCACCTTTAACCCGTAATTCTGATGAAAAATAAATATCTGGACTTAATACAACAGAGCTATCCGTTTCCGCAGGATGGATTTGACTTGGTGGATGGTTGGTTGGCTTTTCAGGGAGTGCCTTTGAAGGGGTTGATAGAGAAGTATGGGACACCGTTTCGATTGATTTACTTGCCTAGGATTGGAGCGCAGATTGAGCAGGCTCGACGGTGGTTTGGGCAGGCCTTTGAGAAACATGATTATCAGGGAAAATATCATTATTGTTATTGTACTAAATGCAACCATTTTTACCACGTTGTCCATAAAGCTTTGCAACATCAGGTGAGCTTGGAAACTTCTTCAGCTCCGGATATTGACTTGATAATCAACCTTTTAGAGAAGGGGGACGTGCAGAGAGATTTGGTAATTATTCATAATGGGTATAAGACGGATGACTATCTAAAAAAGATAATCCGGCTCCAAGAACTGGGTTTTGAAAATACTATCGTCGTCTTAGATAGTACCCAAGAATTGAAAAGATTACTCCGGCTCAACCCCAAAAACAAACTAAAAATAGGCCTGAGAATGGCCATCCACGAAGAACCACAATCCGCTTTTCACACTTCCCGCCTAGGCATTCCCGCAAACGAAATCTTACCTTTTTTCCGAAAGGAAATCGCCCACAATGCGCAGGTAGAATTAAAAATGCTCCATTTTTTTGTGGGGACAGGAATCAAAGACACGCCTTACTACTGGGGGGAGTTTCAAAATGCACTCCGCCTTTATGCCGACTTAAAAGCAGAAAGTGAAGACTTGGATTCTTTTAATTTGGGGGGTGGGTTTCCGATTCAGAATCATCTGGGATTTGAGTATGATTTTCGGCATATTGTTGATGAGATGATTCGTAGTATTAAAAATACTTGTCGGGAAGCGCATATTCCGGAACCTGATATTTTTACTGAATTTGGCAAATATACGGTCGGAGAATCCAGTGGAATTGTCTTTGAAGTGCTGGAGCAAAAAAAACAAAATGATACGGAAACTTGGTACATTATTGATAATAGTTTGCTGAATACCATTCCCGATGCTTGGGGGCTGAAAGAAAAATTCATCTTGCTTCCCATCAACAAATGGAATCATGAATATAGGCGTGTGAGCATAGGCGGGATTAGCTGTGACCACACCGATTATTATAATTCTGAAGACTTAAATCAAGAAATTCTGCTGCCCCAATATGAAGATTCGGATTCGCCCTTGTATCTGGGATTTTTCCATACGGGTGCCTATCAAGAAGCGGTGAGTGGATATGGTGGGATAAAGCATTGTTTGATACCTTCGCCCAAAAGTATTATTATTGACCGGGACGAAAAGGGCAATGTAATAGACTTTCTTTATCAGGATGAAGCATCGACGGATGAGCTTTTTAGGACGTTGGGATATAGCTAGGGCATGAAGATACATCACCTAAGAAATGCAACAATGGTTATCGAATCGAATGACCATTTTATTTTAGTTGATCCCATGCTGGGGTCGAAGGGGAAAGGCATTCCATTTTCGGTTATTAGGCATCGTCCAAAGCTCAATCCGACGGTTGATTTACCGCCAAGCGCTGACGAGCTTTTATCCAAGGTCAATCATTGTTTGATTACGCACTGTCAAAAGCTACATTTTGATCATTTGGACAAGGCCGGAAAATCTTTTTTGCGCAAGCTTCACATTCCCATTACCTGCGAATCGGGCGACCGAGCATTTTTAAAACGCCGGGGTCTGACGGTTCAAAACACCATAAGTCGTTGGGAATCAATCAATTGGCTGAGTGGGCAATTAACGGCCATTCCTGCGAAACATGGCTATGGCTGGATTCATAAAACGATGGCTAATGGAGTCGGCTACTTTTTGGAATTACCCAACGAACCCACTTTATACATCAGCGGCGATACCATCTTAACGAATCACGTGCGTCGAGCGTTGAAAGAATTAAAACCGGATATTTCGGTTTTGGCGGCGGGCACAGCCCAATTGGATGCCGGCAAACCCATCTTAATGAGCCTGGATGATATGATGGAGTTTGTGCGGCTTGCGCCCAAAAAAGTGATTGCTAACCACTTGGAAGCCTTAAATCATTGCTCGACCACCCGGGAGCAATTAAGTCAGCTGCTGACCCAAAACGGGCTTCGGGAAAAAGTTTTTATTCCCGGGGATGGGGAGGTGTTGTCATTTTAGGAGGCGCAGTCGAAGTTTGTCCCCATTTGACCCTTTTCGATAATTTATAATTGTCGCAAGTTTCCGGAAAAACATAAAAACCAAACTAGCACAAGTCGTATAAAAAAACTATTATATAAAGTCAAATAGATTTTATTTACCGTTGGTTTTAACCAACGGACAAGAAGCAAAACTATGAGGGGCTTTAGCCCCATGTAGCAATGCGGCTAAAGCCTTAGTTTTACCGTTCGCTAAAACAAACAGTAATTGCAGAAACTAATCAATTTTACTCCTTTTCGACAAAGTGGACGACTAGAAACCAAAACTATTGGGGCTTTAGCCCGATTTGTACGTAAAAATGTGGCTAAAGCCAAGCATATCCTGATTTTTTACCGTTCGCTAAAGCGAACGGCAAAAATTTTGTAAGTCCAAGAGCACCCTGTTATCACAAGAGCGAAAACAGAATGAAGTTTTGTAAACACCAACACACCCCCCTTCCCAATTCTATTCAATTTCGTAACTGTTTAGGTGCTCCTATTTTAGGGCAAAAAATAGGCATTTTTGCGGATGTTGACGTAGGGACGCACGGCCGTGCGTCCCTACGTGAAAAAAATTTAGCAAAAACAGGCGCAAAAGGGCATTTTTTAACCAAAACAGTGGGTACCTAAACAGTTACTCAATTTCAAATCTTGCTTTTACTTCGTATCTAAGTTTGATGGCAGCTACGTTATCTACGCGGTCGTTAGGTGCGTTAGTGGGGATGACTGAATTGCTTAGCATATTTTGTTGCCAATAATAGCTGCGATTTTCCGGCACTTCTTCAATAGAAATTACCTTTCCAACTTTTTCACCAATGCTTTCCAATAGATACTTAGCCTTTTCCTTAGCTGCCTTCACGGCTGAAATCTTAATCTCTTTTCTAAGTGTTTGTAGCTGTTTGTTGGTTGTTTTTGAGATTCTTAGGGAGGTCACGCCTTTCATATTCAAATCTTGAACGAAAGATAGAAAGTTGGTAGAGCTTCCTAATTTAACTAGATAACTCTTTTGTTTTAAATCGTCATTTCTATAATTCCACCAATAATACCAATAATAGGATTCGGCACTACCAAAAACTATGCTTTCCTTATCAATATGGTGTTTGTCGAGTACGTTAAGGAATTTGGTTTCAATTTTTGGTAAATCAATTTTATGATTACCTCTAGCATAGTATTCCTTCAATGTAATTTTTAGTTCTATTTCATCGGGTGGTACAGTTATTTCGGCACTTCCCGTTACCGAAATAAATCTTCTTTGATCAGTCATAATGTTTTGTCCAAACAGTAAGTGACCCATCAAAAGGAGGATAAATGACAACATTGTTTTTTTCATGATATTTTTTTTAGAACTTCCCAAAAGTCTTCAACTTTTGGACAGTTATTAACTAAATAAAACAGCAGCAACGCCTAAAACTCCATACGCAAACGGACATTTAACCGTCTGGAAGACAAGTTGTTAGGCACGGCATACTGTCTTTTGAAGATGGTTTTTATCCAAGTATAGGAGGCGACATTGGAGACGCCCATCATGTTAAATACTTCAAAACTCAACCAAGTGCTACGAGTAAACCGGAGCGGGTGGCGGGGCCTTTTTTGCCGGCGGCTCTCGTCCCAAAGCAAAAATCCGAAGCCCATATCGACGCGGTGGTACGCTTTGTAGCGATATGGATTTCGATATTTGATATTATTATCTTTAATTCCGAAAGGAAGTCCGGTACCGACGGTTAGATTCATGTGCATTTTGACGTTCTTGTTGTGCTTTAGATAGTCTTGAAAGAACATGGACAGGTTCATAAACCGGTCGGTCGGGCGGGGCACGTACTTGACAAAGATAGAATCCGGCTTGCCTATTTCTCTTTTGTAGTGCCTGACGCCATCCAGCGCTTCACGGGCTTGCAAGAAAGAAAGATTGACCCAAGAGTCGGCATCGGGGACAAATTCCCCATTGATTCTCAAGTCCAATCCGGCTACGTATCCTACGGCATTATTTTTTCCGGCATAGCGGATGCGGACATTGTCTTGATCATAGGAGACCAAGTCCCACAGCCTTTTGTAGTAGGCTTCCGTGGTAAATCTAAATTTCTTTGGCACTCGTTTTCCTGCAAAGAAATCCCAAGTAAATCCACTGACAAAATGGATTGATTTTTGCGCAAGCTCCTGTGTATTAATTATGCCTTCCGGATTCCGCATCTCGCGATAAAATGGGGGCTGATAATACATGCCTATCGCAAACCGGTAGCTGATGTCTCTCTTTCCCCGCAAGGGTTTGTAGGTCAATTGTGCGCGTGGAGTGATAAAAAATTCTTGATTCGTATCCCAATATCCGGCGCGCAGTCCGGCCACTATTTTTATTTCCCTGACGCTGTCTTTGCGAATGGTGTAGGCGTCTTGTGCATAAGCAGAATAACGCATCGACACCAAATGATTTTTTGATTTTAAAACGCTACTCAAAAATAAAGAATCTTCGCTGTAAGGTAAGGAATATAAAGCGGAATCCAACCGCTCCCATTCATTTAATTTATCACGAATATCCTCTCTTTGGGCTTTGGCGCCCCACTGGACAAAATGGTTGCGAGCGGCTCCGTTTTTATCGTCTAAGTCTATCTCCCAGCCGCCCTTATGGGCAAAATTTGTTACATTGCTTTGTAGGTGATTCCGGGTGTATGAATGTTGGGTGCCGGCGCCTAAAATAGAGACAAAATCCCCTTCCGTCTCACTGCCCAATTGTGTGTCCACCTGCCCCAATAAGTAATACCCCAAAATATCAAATCGCTCATACTCATCACTTTGATACGAAGAAACTAACCACTTGAGAAAGAAGGGGTTATGAGAAGTATTGGAGAGATAAGTGAGTGAAGTCCCACCAAAAGAATTGGTGAATTCATCCCGTTCTCCGCCTTCAAAAACGGAGTAAAGTTTGAGCGCAAAATTCACTAATCCAAAACTGGTGCTTCGAGTTTTTGGCGTAAAATTATAAATACTTTTATTATAATTTCCAAGTGCCGCCCACTGCCAATGCGGATTAAAATCATAGGTGACGTGAGCTTGAATATCTGTAAAACTCGGCAGGTATTCTCCCTGGACATCCAAGGTCGAAAGCAGGTAGCGAGTCGTCTTGTATCGAGTGCCTAAAAGGTAGCGCAATCTCTTCTTTTTACCCACTCCTTCGACGTGTGCAGAGCCCCCCAAAAAACTAAGTCCGACCGATGCTCGCAAAGAGTCCGGACGCTTATAATGAATGTCCAAAACGGAAGAAAGCTTGTCCCCAAACCTAGGCTGAAATCCACCGGAAGAAAAATAAATATCCTTGACTAAATCAATATTCGGAAACGTCAAGCCTTCTTGCTGGCCGGAGCGAATTAATTGGGGGCGATAGATTTCAAAGTCATTGACATAGACCAAGTTTTCATCATAGTTGCCCCCGCGCACATTGTATTGAGAACTCAATTCTCCGCCGGAGCCACTGCTGACTCCAAGTCCGATGCTGGGTAAGACAGCTTCTAAATTACCCGAAGCATTGGGCATGCGAATCAGCTTTTTGGCATCTTCCCGAACCATGCCCGGGGTCTCAATTTTGCTTTCTTTGACGACCACTTCGATATCCGATTCTTCCAAGACCAGCTCAAAATCTACTTTTTGTTTTTCTCCCGGACGAAGCGAACTGACCTCAAACCGGCCGCCCTTATAGCCTGCACGAGAGATAATTAAATTGTGTTTTTTTCCGGCTTCCAAGGTCAATTCGTATCTCCCATTAATATCGGATTGGGTTGAAGTAGAAGTATTTTCGACATAAATCGTGGCAAATTCTACCGGTTGTTCGGTCAAAAAATCAGTGACTTGCCCATAAATTTTTACAGTCAATCCGGATTGAGCTTGCGCAAAAAAGGGAAGAACGAAAAGCAAGAAAAAGACAAAAAGGCGTAAAAAATATTTCATTTAAAAGGAGTTATGTAGCTTTCGCAAAATGGAATCCCAAAGTAAAGACAATTAGAACGAAAAAACGGGTTTTGTGGTGCTTTTTTTGGCTAAAAGTTGTTTTTGGGGGCGAATGGACTCATCTTTGCCGGGGGCTAGGGTCAGATTTTGGGGTTTTGTAAATTCTGACCTTTGAGCCTTGACCCTTGACCTTTAACCCTCATAACCCATGACTCGAATCAAAATATTCATTTGGCTTAGCTTGATCATTTTGGTGGTCGGCTCCATTTATGTATGGGATCAATTGGATAGGAATGTCTATTGTGAAACCTGCATCTCTGCCGAAGAAATGGAAACTTTTAGCTCTCCCAAATCCATCAAAGCCTTAAAGTCGGTGTATATCGAAAACTTCGGAAATCCTGTCTATAATTTTCCCCGGACTTCCGTAAAATCAATCAAAGTCTTTAAGAACCGGTTGATACTCAGTCGTTTATCTGCGGTCACCATTTCCGAAAGGGAGTTAGGGGACTGGGTAGAATTCTTTAATAATCCGGATAATTTCACTTGGAAGGAGAGCGATTGGACTGTGAAAGACTCCGAATTTGTCGTCCGATTTTATGATGATGAAGCGGAGGAAGTGGGCAAAGTTTGGATTTGTCGTCAGTGTCAGATGACCAAATCCATCCCTTTTTGCCCCAACATGAAGTTTGGAGGACTGAGTGCAGACGGGATGACAAAAATTCAGGACTTATTGAGCCGGCGCTGAGATTTGTTTCTCCAATACAAACCTAAATTGAAAACTTCCGTAAAGGATACCACACAAATGAAAAGAGAAAGCACCCATTTTTTGAGATGACCCCATCTGAGCATAACAATTAACTTACCGGCCTAAGTATAATTACTTAAAGTTGGATGAATATACTCGTTTGGGGCAGAGATATCATGTTAAAGTGTGATATATGTGCTGTATTCCTTTTATATTTGTTTACCCATTAGCCGATACCTTTTTGCTGAAAACAGCGAGATCCATGAACATAAAAAGGAATCGACATGAAAACAATTGTATTTTTAGTAAGTGTACTATTTACTTCGAGTAGTGCGTTGGCACAAAATCAGACTTATTTTGGGGATCAATTAGTCCGAAAAGGCCGGTTTTACATTTATTGGGGTTGGAATAGAAGTGTTTATACCAAATCGGATATTACCTTTTTGGGTGAAGATTACGATTTTACCCTGAGCCAAGTGGTGGCCAAAGACCGACAATCAAAATTTAAACTCCAAACTTATTTTAGCCCGTCCTATCTGACGATTCCACAGTACAATTTAAGGGTCGGTTACTTTGTCAAAGAGCATTGGACGGTTTCTTTGGGTATCGACCACATGAAGTATGTCATGCAAAATGACCAAACCGTGAAAATGAATGGTTATATCAGCCACACGGAGACGAAGTATGATGGAACTTGGGAAGATAAAGATATTCGTTTGACAACTGATTTTCTAAAATTTGAGCATACGGATGGATTAAATTATGCCAATCTCGAGATACGGCGATTTGATCAAGTTCTTAATTTGAACCAAGTGCGGATTAGCTTGACCGAAGGAGTCGGCTATGGGATTTTGTATCCCCGAACCAATACTACCTTGTTGAATCACGAGCGATATGATGAGTTTCATTATTCCGGTTATGGCTTGAGTGCTGTGGCGGGATTAAGAATTTCTTTCTTTGATCGGTTTTTTGTTCAGACGGAGTTAAAAGGCGGCTATATAGATTTGTTTGATATCCGGACGACTAAGTCAGACCGCGGCCGTGCCAAACAAAAATTCTATTTTGGTCAGTCCAATATTGTCTTTGGTACCAGCCATCATTTTGTCAGGAAGAATTATTGAACGGTGTAACAACGGTGTAACGGTATAACGGTATAACGGTATAACGGTGTAACGGTATAACGGGAAGGCGGTCAAAAGAGCGTACTCCTTGAACGCCAAAGGGCAAATTGAACGTGCGAAGCACAAGTTGAACGCCGAAGGCAAGAATAAACCACCAA
>JALVCY010000410.1 GCA_027009605.1 Saprospiraceae bacterium | reverse complement strand
CCTATCTAAGAACGCAGGTGGGAAAAAACTTTTTCCATACTATTTTCGTTTATCTAACAATCACCATTGACGCACAGAAAGGAGATTTCCTGAAGGCAGTTAAACAATTAAAACCCTTTTTAAAAGATAATGTCATGACTTTGTATGAGCAATTAATTCAAGAAGGTAAACAAGTTGGATTCCACAAGGGAGAACAAGTTGGATTCCACAAGGGAGAACAAGTTGGATTCCATAAGGGAGAGAAGATTGGAGAGAAAAAAGGCAGCCTAAAAACCAAACGCCAAGCCACCATCCGCCTAATCCAAAAAGGAGCGACCAATGAGTTTATTATTGAAGTATTGGACGTTACCGATGAGTTTGTGCAGGCTATCCGGGTGGAATTGGAGAATTAGTTCTTGCCTAGCTGAACCACTATGGGATTTGAAAACCACTATGGTCTCTAAGTGCACTAAGAAGCCATGGAAATCTCCCATAATCCGGCACGAAGATTTAACCATTTTCAAAATCTAAGTGGGAAGGCAATTCTAGTCACTAAGAAAAAAGTCAGTCAACAATTAAAACCCTTTTTAAAAGACAATGTCATGACTTTGTATGAGCAATTAATTCAGGAAGGTAAAGTGGAAGGACGTGAAGAAGGACGTGAAGAAGGGACTCAACAAACCAAACGCCAAGCCACCATCCGCCTAATCCAAAAAGGAGCGACCAATGAGTTTATTATTGAAGTATTGGACGTTACCGATGAGTTTGTACAGGCTATCCGGGTGGGGTTGGAGAATTAATACTCGATAGACTCACCCACTACCCTAATCTATACGATTTATATGCCGGAAACTTAAAAGATAAAAACCCACCTAAAATAAATTAGGCGGGTTTTTCCTCGCATTGCATACCCAACAGTACCCCACAAATTTAGTAAAGTTGAGTTTTTGTTTGATTACTTTTAATCATGGTTCAAATATCCGGGTAATAAATACTAGGTCAAAGTACAAATTTTGGCATTTGTAGAGACATTTTTTCTTAAAAAGAGTCAAATTATCGCTATAACTTACTATTTACCAACATATTATGGAAATCATAAAATATACTTTGTAGAAAAATGGGAGATAAAAAAAATTTAAACTATAGTAATTTAGCTGTTTATTGGCCAATTTTCATCAATTTTGAGCCATTTTCAACCCCGAAGTCACTTTAAAGCTTCCAAAAACAAACCACTATGTTTTTTATCAATGCCAAATACGAAGGCACCAATGACTGGTGGCAATACATGCTGACCATTATTTTTGTGGCTTTCGGAATGATTTTGGGCTCTTTGCCTTTTACAGTGGCCGTAGCCATCGGCATCCGCAACACACATCCTGAATTTTCGGCAGCTCAAACCCAAGAATTTATCAAAAGCATGGATTTTTCGGGTTTGGATATAGACTCCAATTTACTTTTGGTTTTGATGCTGCTGCAATTTGTTTTTGGATTAGGATTTTTATACTTGATGGTTCGGACTTTGCATAAAAAGCGATTCGAGTCCCTGATTTCGGCATGGAATCGCGTTAAATGGAAGAAAATACTCCGGTCTTTTTGGATATGGTTTGGGCTTCTAGCCCTATTTGAGCTCATTAATTATTGGATGAATCCGGGCAATTATATTTGGAATTACCGGCCGGCGACCTTTTTCACCTTATTGGCCATTGCTATTTTCATCATTCCTTTGCAGACGTCATTGGAAGAGATATTTATCCGGGGCTATATCATGCAAGGCTTAGGAATCGCCTTCAAAAACAGGTGGGCGCCCATACTGATTTCATCTCTTATTTTCATGGCACTCCATGGCGCCAATCCGGAAATAGCCGCTTTTGGGGTTTATAAGATGTTAACTTATTACTTTTTAGTAGGCTTTTTCTTTGCGGTTATCACCGTCATGGATGATGGTTTAGAAATTCCCCTAGGTTTTCATGCCGCCAATAATATTTTTAGTGCGGTGATTCTCACTTTCAAAGGCTCGACCCTACAGACCGAAGCGCTTTTCATCAGCAAAGATGCCAATACAGACGGTATGATTCTCAGCACTATCATCATCTTTCTGATTATCATGATAGCTGCCCATAAATTACTAAAGTGGGGAGATTGGAGCAAATTGTGGAGTCGTATTGATTTCCAAACCATCAAAAATGACATCGCCGAGCTATAGGCAAGAGCAATCCAACAAACATACGAGCATCTCAATTTGAGTTTACTCCGAAAAGTCGAGAGTAGTGGTTTGCTCTTGAGTCCACAAAATTTTATTCTGGAAGCATGTATTCTGTTCAAGCGTTCAAGCGTTCAAGCGTTCAACTGATTGCACATAACTAGTTGATTTTCAGTACTTTCGATTGAACAGTTGAACAGTTGAACGATTGAACAAAATTCCCAAACAGAATAAAATTTGGTGGTTTTGCATCAGAATACTTTTCGGAGTAAACTCAACGATATAACGGTGTAACGGCTAGGCAGCAAAGAAATCTTGCTCCTTGAACCTGCCGGCAGCAGGCGGACGCCAAAGGCAATTGAACGCCCGAAGGGCAAATTGAACCTGCCTGCAGCAGGCAGGCGTGCGAAGCACAAATTGAACGCAAGACTGTTCAATTACAGAATCCTAAATATCATATAATGAAGTAAAATCACAATCAAAAAATCCAAATCTCTCAACTAGCGAAGCGAATCAACTAGCGAAGCTTGCGAGCGAATCAACTAGCGAAGCGAATCAACTCTTTCAACTACAACAGTCAAGCATCCAGACCAAAGACCAAAGACCAAAAGCAGCTTGCTGCGCCCCAAAGACCAAAAAAAAATCACCCAAACTCAATCACCAAATCCATTTTATAAGTCTGCGGGCTAACCATCACCGACAAATCATGCTTATCAGGATAAATCAACTCCAAGCGATGTCTCACATTAGCCAATCCAAACCCACCGGATCTTTTGCTCGGCGACATGGGCATCAATTCCGGTTTACTGTTTTTGATAGAAAAATGAACACGGTGCTCAGAAACATCTAAATTGATATGTACAAAACCATGTTTTAGCTGGTGATTCAGTCCATGCTTAAAACTATTTTCCAGAAAGGGGATAAAAAACAAGGGGGCTATTCTTTGGTCTTTGACTTCGCCGGTGATCGTCAATTGGATGTCGGCATTTGCCCCGTGCCTCAACTTCTCCAAGTCCAAATAATTTTGAATATAGTTGATTTCGTTACTTAACAAGACCGTTTTTTCATTGCATTCGTAGAGCATATAGCGCATCATTTCGGACAACTTTAGCACTATTTCCGGGGCGATATCTGATTTTTTTAGCGTAAGCGCATACAGGCTATTCAAGGTATTAAACAAGAAGTGGGGATTAATTTGGCTTCTTAAAAACTGGAGTTCCGAAGTCACCGTCTTGGTACGTATCTCCTGCTTTTCGCGCTGATATTGTACCCAATCTACCACAATTTTGGCTATCGTTGCCGCCGATGTCACCATAAAAAAGGACAGGAAAATAAACGATTGGTTTCTGACCCAAACGCCTTTATTAATTCCGGTATGAAAAAGGTAAAAAACCACCACTTTGACCATGGTCGCCACCACCACAGCCCCCAGCAGATACAAGATATAGACACCAAATCTTTTTTCCGAAAGGAATTTAGGAATTAGATAAAAGACATTAAAATAGACTAGACTTGCGTAAAAAGCCATATTCAACAGCTCCATGAAAAAGGAAAATACAAGACTGCCCGTATGCCCGGAAATAGCCGTCAATAAAATGGCCAGCAATACCCAAAATAGCAAATGATAGCCCCACACCCTAGGATGCCATGCCTTGAATGCTTGTATTGGATTGATATGTGCTACCTTTTTTCCCATAAAAACAAATCTCCGAAAAATTTTTGAATCCATACGAGAAAGTAGATAAAATCCTGTTTTTATCTGACAAGCAAAGCCAAATACACCGTTTGGCAAACATATCAACGGTTTCAAATATTCCCATAACTTTTTTCCCTTTTTGGGGTTATAAACAAACTAAAACTACAAAGGCTACAGTAAAAACAACTCCAATGAGTAAAAAGGACAAACTGTCACTTGTCAATGAATACAACCTGATTCTCACCGGATTAGGAGAAGACACGACCAGAGATGGCTTAATAAAGACTCCGGAACGGGCATCCAAAGCCATGCACTTTCTGACCAAAGGATACCAAATGGATGCTGAAGAAATCCTTAAAAGTGCCCTATTTGAAGAGTCCTACAACGAAATGGTCATCGTCAAAGATATTGAAGTCTATTCATTGTGTGAGCACCACCTGCTCCCTTTTTTCGGAAAGGCTCATGTCGCTTATATCCCAAATGGAAAAATTGTAGGTTTAAGTAAGATTCCCAGAGTGGTAGATGTTTTTGCCAGAAGGCTTCAAGTTCAAGAAAGGCTTACTCGGCAAATACTCGAAGTCATCGACAAAACCTTAAACCCCTTGGGGGCGGCAGTCGTCATCGAAGCCCGCCACATGTGCATGATGATGCGCGGTGTTCAGAAGCAAAATAGCTCCACAGTTTCTTCGGCTTTTACCGGTGAATTTGAAAAAATGGAAACTAGGCAAGAATTTTTAAACCTAATCAGCCACAATTTAGGGAGCTAAAAACTCACTTTCTTAGGAAAAAATGACCTAATTTTATATATTTTTTATTGCCATAAGGTACTTATTGCCCCCTTTTTTTCCTAAAATGTGGAAAAAAGGAAGAATCTTTATTGTTATTTTTATTAATTGGCTCAAAATCTTTCTGTTTTCAGTAATTATACTTATCTTTGTGCTTCATGTGGACCTCAAAACTAAACTATGCTTACTAAGACAAAAGGAGAGAATTTAGACATCATTGAAAGTCTAGCGGAGTACGTAAAGAAAAAAGGATACGAAGATATTCGTGTCGATCTTTTGGAAGGATACGAAGCTCCGTCTAAATTGGTTCGTAAAAATTCCGACGAAGAGGATGTTTACGTGCCGGACGTAACCGGTGTCAAACGCGGACGAAAAGACTATTTTGAAGTCGTCCTTAAAAGCGATCAAGCTTCTAAACTAGCCAGTAAATGGCAATTGCTTGGAACGGTTGCCAGAATGAAACGGGGAGAGTTATATCTTGTCGTTCCCAAAGGACATTTCCGCTTTGCTTCTGAAATTGTGAAAAAATATAGCATCGAAGCAGAGGTTATTAAGCTTTAAGCTTCTAGTTTTATTTCGTTCTTTATAAAAAAAGGATATTTCTCATATAGCGAGAAATATCCTTTTTTATAGCTTTTCTGATGTTTGTTTTTTACCGACATCATCATTTCTTTTAACTTACCTATTGTGAATAAATTTACATCACTCGGCCTTTCTCCTGATTTGATTAAAGCCGTTGAATTTTTAGGATTTGAAACTCCTACCCCCATCCAAGAAGAAGCCATCCCCCTTTTGGTGGACGGCGAAAAAGACTTTATCGGTTTGGCTCAGACCGGCACCGGCAAAACCGCTGCTTTCGGTCTCCCACTCTTGGATATTGTTGATGTCAATCAAAGAGACATTCAAGGTCTAATCCTAGCACCTACCCGAGAACTCGGCAAGCAAATCGCCCAACAACTTGAAATCTTCGCTAAGTTTATCCAAGGCCTTCGCGTGCAAGTCGTCTATGGGGGTTCTTCCATTTACAACCAAATCCAAGCGCTCAAAAACACACCGCAGATTCTCATTGCCACGCCCGGACGTCTGATTGACCTAATTGACCGCAAAAAAATCTATTTGGATCAAGTAAAGGTGGTCGTTTTGGATGAAGCTGACGAGATGTTGAGCATGGGATTTAAGGATGAACTAAATAATATTCTTTCCCATACACCTGATCACAAGCACACTTGGCTTTTTTCGGCAACGATGGCTCGAGAGATTCGCAATATCGTCAAAAACTATATGACTGATCCCGTAGAAGTCAAAGTCAACACCAAAAATCAAGTCAATATTGATATCGAACACCAATATGTATTGATTCGGAATAAAGACAAAATGGAAACCATCAAGCGAATTCTTGATGTGAATCCCCAGATGCGGGGGATTATCTTTTGTAGAACCCGCAGAGATACCCAAGCCGTGGCCGAAACTCTAATGGCCGCCGGTTATAAAGCGGATGCCCTGCATGGAGACCTGTCTCAAGCTCAACGGGATCGGGTCATGGGCAGATTTAAAAGCCATGCACTACAAGTATTGGTGGGGACGGATGTGGCTGCAAGGGGGATTGATGTGGACAATCTGACACACGTCATCCACCACTCCTTACCGGATGAGCTGGCTTACTATACTCACCGAAGTGGTCGAACCGGACGTGCCGGTAACAAAGGTATTTCCATTGCTTTTTTGCCGCCCAGCGGAATGCGAAAAATCAAGCAATTGGAGCGTAGCCTAAAAATTCATTTTTCCAAACTCCATATTCCTTCCAACAAGGAAGTGATGGTCTTTAGGCTACATAATTGGGCGGAAGCTGTCATCAATACAGAAACCACAGAAACCATCAGTCCGGAAGTTTTACAAAACGTATTGGCCGTCTTTGAAGATTTTTCTAAGGAAGACCTGATTGAAAGATTGCTGATTCATGAGTTGAAAAACCTAGGACTTTCGTCAAAAGGCAAAGACCTTAATTTGGAAGAAGCCAGAGACAGTTATGACCGAGACCGGAAACGTAGTCGCAACCGCCGAGATCGAGACAGGGGACGCAGCAGAGACCGTAGAGATCGAGCCAGAGACAACCGTCAAGACTTTAAAGACCGCAAACGTCGCAAAAAAACGGAGCGTCTCGAAGAAAAAAAACCAACTCGTTTTTCCGAAAGGAGAAGTTCGAATCCCGGAGCCAAACGCTTCTTTATCAATATGGGCAAAATGGATCAATTGAATCCTGCCAAATTAGTCTCTTTTATTTCAGACCATGCCAAGATAGATAAATCCGCCATCAGTAACATCACCTTGCGGGAAAAGCATGCCTACTTTGATGTAAACTCGGATGAATCCAAACGTATCGCACATGCTTTCAAAAATATGGAAGTGAAAGGGCGTGCCATTCGAGTCAATCGGGATAATTAGGGGGCAGTGGTGAGTGGCGAGTGGTGAGTAGTGAGTAGTGAGTAGTGAGTGGTGAGTGGTGAGTGGTGAGCAGGTTGAAAGCTGCAAAGAATGACCAAAAATCTGCAAACACCTGCGAAAAAAATTCACAAAAGAAAGAAAGGTCAAGGCACAAGGATTTGCAAGGATTTGTACTTGGAAGTCGTCACTGATTTTTCAACCGACATAGCCTGCCCTGCCTTGATTAAGGTAACTGTTCAGCATGAATCATTTTGGCTAAAAAGGCTCTTTCCCCGCTATATTTTGCCTATTTTTTTAGCAATAGCTCTGCTATTCCGAAAAAAATAGGCTTCATCAAACGAAAAAATAGCTCTTTTTTATCTCAAAAGCACTCATGTTGAATAGTTACAGACAAAATTTGAAGGTGCTTGTCCCAAAACAAGTTTATTCTCTATTGGCTTCAAATTTCGCCTTACTCTGCGTTGCAAATTCCAACGGGACTCGCTATGCCTAATATTTAGCAATCGCAAAGAAAATGGCTACCTTTGGCTATTCTGTCAGGCTCGACATTTCCCTCTCTTTAAGTCTGCAACTCTTTCGATACCGGGATAGCATGATGAAGTAAAATCCCCACCAAAATCCCAAATCTCTCAACTAGCAAAGCGAATCAACTAGCGAAGCTTGCGAGCGAATCAACTCCTTCAACTAGCGAAGTCCGAAGGACGAGTCTCAACTTAGTGAGCCGAAGGCGAACATCTCAACTTTCTCAACTAGCGAAGCGAATCAACTAACGAAGTCCGTAGGACAAGTGAATCAACTAACGAGCAAAGCGAGTGAATCAACTTCTCCAACCACAAAAGTCAATCATTCCGCAATACAGCCAAGAGCAAACCACTCACGAAGCCAAAGACCAAAAGCGCCACCGGCGCGCCCCAAAGACCAAAGACCCAAAAAAAATCCACCACCACTCCAATTTTTCTCCCTAACTTGCACTCCAAAAAAAGACATGTCCAAACCACTCATTTTAGTCACCAATGACGATGGCATCGTAGCGCCCGGCATCAAAGCCTTAGTCAATGTAGCGAAGCTATTCGGAGAAGTTTTTGTTGTCGCTCCGGACAAGCCACAATCCGGGAAAGGACACGGCATCACCATTTCCGACCCCATCCGACTCCGTAAAGTCAGTGTTTTTGAAGGAATAGAATCTTACGAGTGCTCCGGCACACCGGTAGATTGTGTCAAACTAGGAAAAACTGTTTTGCTCAAAGACAGAACCATTGATATTTGTCTGTCCGGTATCAATCACGGGAGCAATTCCTCTATCAATATCATTTATTCAGGAACGATGTCTGCGGCGATGGAAGCCCATTTAGAAGGCATCCCTTCCATTGGTTTTTCATTATTGGATTATTCTTTTGATGCAGATTTCAGTGCGGCCGAGCGATATATTGCAGAATTATTGACGCTCCTTCTACATAAGCAAAAAACAAAAGAGAACTACCTGCTCAATGTCAATATCCCGGCGCTACCCTATGACCAAATCAAGGGGTTTAAGCTTTGCCGGCAGGCAGATTCTAGATGGATTGAAGAATACGTCGAAGCCACAGACCCCAAAGGACTTAAGTATTATTGGCTTACCGGACATTTTGACAATGGAGATACGGTAGAAGGAACAGACAATTATGCCTTAGAAAATGGATATATATCTATCGTTCCGTCACAATACGATTTGACAGATTACAAAAGAATGAAACTTTTTGAATATTTGGAAGAGTCATAATTAGCAGACGAAATCGTCCAAATGGGGAGCGACATCCGCTACTCTTTGACCAAAAATCATCTCCTCAACGAATTCGTCGCAAAACACATCGTCTTCGAGCGTAGAGTCAAATAATTCAAATTCTTCCGGGTAATCTAGGGGCTCATCTTCCGTCACAACGGTAGGTATGAGCGCACCGAGTGAGCTAGGGCTCACGTCTTCAGGGGCTTGATAGCCCCGGTTCTTTGAACGCATCATAATGTTTTCTCTTTAGCTTTGAGTAGCAAACATACAAAACAGAAATATTATTTGCAAATTTAATGTGATTTTTTTTGTTTAAAACTTTCCAAAAATTTTTAACATCCGGAAAGTGAATACCAAAAACAAAAAATATCTTACCTTGCAGTTTACAATACTTTCAAAAAATGGCACAACGTCTCAAAAGAATTGGGGGAACTTTATTACTAATTTTTATTTTGTTCGGTATTTTGCAGATGCAATTTGGAGACATCATGAAAGGCGGACATGACCGCTTTTTTTCCTATGGGGGGGATGGATTCAAAAACTATGCAACCATTCTCTACCATGTCAAACATGACGACTCTTGGATGCACTACAACGGGATGAATTATCCTTACGGCGAACATGTATTGTTCACTGATAATCAACCACTTCTAGCCAATACACTCAAATTTATCAATCAATTCGCCCCAAATACTTTTTATGAGATAGCGCCCATTGTGCATTGGATGATGCTTATTTCTTTTATTTTGAGTGGTGTTTTTCTGCTTTTGCTTTTCCGCCAATTTGATGTGGCGGATTGGTTTGGCATACCGGTTTCTATAGGCATTGTGATGCTTTCCCCCCAACTCTTGCGCTTTGCCGGGCACTTTGGCTTAGCCTATGCGGTGGTATTGCCTATGTACCTGTACGTGCTTTTACTTTTTGAAGAAAAAGGCCGAAGGAAGCATTTAGTTTTTCTTTTTCTTATTATGTTTTTGTTTGCACAATTACATTTCTACTTTTTTGGCATTTTGTCCTTATTGACTGTAGGCTATGCCTTTTTTAGGATTGTTTTTGCGAAAGCAGACCATCACATAGACAGACCCATCTGGATGCCTAGCTTGCAATTTGTCGGCCTGACGGTATTGAGCTAT
>JALVCY010000409.1 GCA_027009605.1 Saprospiraceae bacterium | reverse complement strand
CTTAACTCTTCAATCCGGCATTTCACTAACAGGAATTAAGATTTAAGATTGCAGATTTAAGAGTGGAGAAGTATGGGATAGTCCCCGTTATTTATAGTTCTTGCCCCCAATCCCCAAAAATCCCGTAGGAGTTTCACAAGGAAACCCCCTACGGCCTTTAAATATTTTGGGGAGTGGGTAGAGCCAAATTTATTTGGCTGATTGGTAGCGCCAAATTTATTTGGCGGCATCTCCCGAATAAATTCGGAAGTACCAACGATTAAGACAACTTTGCTTTGGCTTTCAAAGGAACAATCAAATCAAAAACCCAAATCTTAGCACTTCTAAAATCTTAACTCGTAAATCTTAACTCTTCAATCCGGCATGCCCCAACCGGAATTAAGAGCTAAGAAGTCCCGAAAGGCTCTGACCCCGACGGTGAAAAATGGCAGTACTTTTGGAAAGTAGCAGTGGTTTAAGTACCTTTGCCTGCTATACAAAACCGACTATGCAAAAGACAAAATCAATATGGGTATTCATAGGCTTTTGGATATTGACCTTAGGAATCTATTATCGCACCATGAATGCCGGATTTACGATGGATTTTCCGGGCTGGCAGGCACGTTATGATGCGGGAAGTTTTAAAGACATTCTCAATTGTTTTGGCTACAAGGGGCTTCACCAGATTTTGCATCTCACCTTTTACAGCTTTTATCGTATTTTTGGGACAGAAGGCCCTCCTTGGTACTTATTATTTACTTTTTTGCATGCCTTGAACGGGACGCTGGTTTTTGTGCTTTTCCGTTTTTTATTTAGCCGGCTTTCGCAAAAAAATAGTGCTGCTATGGCGATGGTTGCGGCCTTATTCTTTTTAGTCAGCCCCTACAATGTGGAAACAGTGGTGTGGAAAGTGTGTGTACATTACCTGATGTCGATGCTGTTTTTGTTGGTTATCTTGATTCAGGTGAGTCGGTATTGGGTGAAGCCGAAAAGGAAACGCTTGATTTATATTTGGGTCACTTATGTTTTAGCGCTTTTCTCTTTGGAATTAGCGATGATTTTTCCGCTGCTCATTTTGATTTATGCCCTTTTCGGATATTTCACTTATGCATCATCGACTTCCGTCAAAAAAAATCATCTTGGACGCCTGACCATTCCGCCTTTTCTGTTGTTGACCGGCTATTTGCTGCTCAACAAACTCATTTTAGGGGATTGGGTCGGACACTATGGAGCCCGAACACATTTACGTGCCAATTTTTCGGAGATACTGGCGACCCTGTACAAATACTTCACCAAATTCACCATTTTTGGTCGTTTCCATGACTTTAAGATGGAAGAACGGATTTATCAAATTTTTGACACACCGGTAGTCACTTGGGGGATTACTTTTGCGTTGGTTATTAGCGGGTTGATCATTATAGGTAGGTGGAGGGATTTGCCCAATCAAATGAAGTTGGGTTGGTTATTTTTTGTCAGTTTTTTCGTGGCCTTATTGCCTGTCGCCAATTTATTTTTCTATTTTTTACAGTATAGCGAAAATGACAGGTACAACTATTTGGCATCGCCTTTTTATATGGGTTTTCTGGTTTTAATTCTTTTTCAATTTCGATATACTATTCGATACTTGCTGGTGATTGGGTGGCTTGCTCTATCGCTTGTCCTTCAACAAAAAATAGCCATCGCTTGGGAAGAAAACGCCATCATTTACGAAAGTCTCCTTCATGATTTCAGGTGGTATGACCGCCCCAAGATACTCCTACTCAGCAGCCCGGGCAATTATCAGGGCACCTTCCTTTTCAGAATCATCCAAAGAGATGACCCCGTCGTCGATGACCTAAAATATCATTTGCGCAAGCCCTACAACGGCCAACTCCAAAGCGTCGCCCAAATCAATATGATGCACCTAGACGACGGCGTCCACGTCGAACAAACAGACTCCCTACACCTAAAAGTTATCTTCAACCAATGGGGCACTTGGTGGTGGCGTAGCGGAATCGGTGCCGTCCCTTATGAAACCGACCTATACAAATTTGAGCTCATCAACAAAGGCTATCTCTTGACCTTCAAGCGACGCCCCAAAGACTATACTTTGATTTATCAAGACGGGCACCGGTGGCGGGAATTTGAGTTTAGGTAAAGGAGATTGGGTGTTTTTACTTCTTCATTCGACATTCTGTACTCTGTTTGGGTAGAGAAAGGTTCAACTTACCTTTGGCGTTCAATTTGCCCTTCGGGCGTCCCAATTTTTAGGTAGAAAATAGGCATTTTTGTGTATGTTGACGTCGGGACGCACGGCCGTGGTGCGTCCCTACGTGAGAAAATTTTAGCAAAAACAGGCACAAAAAGGGCATTTTTTGACTAAAATAGTGGGTGTCTAAATAGTTACAAATCAATAGATAATCCCTATCTTGCCCCAAAAATAAAATATGCACACCTTCCAAAGATTAGGTTTTATTCTTATTCTGTTGGCGGTCGTAAGTACGGCTTGTAAAAAGAAGAAGGAAGACCCCATTAAGGATATACAACCCATTGATATTCAAAGCGATAAAGAGCAAGCCATCCATTATGGAGCACTCACTATCTATCCCATACGCCTGACTTCCGACCCCATAAATGACATCAGTCACATCCTTCCCGAAGTCATCGACAAGAAGGGATTTAATATCAAAAGGGACCTTGTTGGAAATGGCCGTTTCAGCATGTTTGGAGATGTCGGCCAACAAATATA
>JALVCY010000408.1 GCA_027009605.1 Saprospiraceae bacterium | reverse complement strand
CTATAACGGCATCAGGTATTTCAGCTACGACATCATCAATAGAATTCCATTCTGTGTCGTGGTTTATCGTAAAAGATGGGAGGTCACGAGAGCATACATCAGGGATTTCAATGTCATCAATAAAACAATGAAGCCCCGTAACATAATCTTCTACTCTCAAAACAAAAAATTCAAAATCTGACACATTACTAGCCATAACCATTGACTTCAAAGCACAAGATTCTTCATCTGTTACTTCGACTTCTCCTAAAAAAGAATCCGCGCCACTTATGGTATGTCTTCCATAAGCCTTGATTTTGAAAATCTGTTCTGTATAATTAGGCTGCGGCTGGTATTGCCGAACTGTGCAGAGAAACCTAACGGTATAAGGGATGGATGATGTTTGCTGAAACATGGGATTCCTTGTCACACTGCCCCAATCAAATTCCAAGGTTCGTTCGCCATTGCAGACTTCGGCATGACAACTTCCAATCCCATCTCCAATAATTCCCGTAGGAGATATATTATTCCAATCTGCAACAATAGCGTAAGAGCCATTAGTACCCAAACAAGGTCCACTATCTTCAAAGTCCCAATTATCAAAGTGCAACTGGGCATTAACTCCCCCCCCCATAACAATACAAATACAAGCAAACTACTCTGTATTATTTGTCGAGCATGTTTAATCGAAAAGAAATGGAGTGCATTTTGGTCAAATCGTATTCGACCTTGATTAAAAATTCTAAACATAACAAATGATTTATGGCCATTGCTATCCACAATAGCCTATTAACAAAAAATAAATTCAATTTTATATAGAAGTAGTGATAAATTTAATAATCTACCCTATACCACACTTCTATTTTGTCTATTCCCGCTTTCTAGTAAGAAACGCAAGATAATAAGATATTTTAACATAATCAATTTTTTTAGGTACAAATGGAAGTCCCCCCAACAAAAAAAAACCGCCCCGGCCAAGCCGGAGCGGTAAAATATCTTCATCTAAATTCGCCAATCCCAAGGACTCGACAATTCAGCCATTACATCATCTTTAAACGTGGTGATGTTTTGCTTCTTCAATAAACGGATCATGCACAGGTTCCAAATTCGCCTTAGACAAGGCCGTGAAAACCACAAACAAGAACAAACTCAAGAAACCAATAAAAGTACCGATTTCCAAAAGCCCCGGCAAGCTATAGCCTAGTGCAAAAGGAATATCCGCTGCATGTTCTACTACATGTTCTGCGGCTTCGTGCGCTGCTTCATGCCCTGCTGCTTCGTGCCCGCCGGCATGCAATAGATGTTCCGCCGTCTGACGTACACCCGGCTTAATCATCAAGAAAAAGTCCAACCAGTGTCCAATGATAACCACGATAGAAGTAAAAATCAAAGTACCATATTTCCGCTTACTGGAGTTTTTCATCAAAATCAAGAAAGGAAGCGGGAAGTTCAAGACCAAGATTAACCTAAATAAGAACTTGTATCCATGCGCTCTAGTCCAAAAATAACTGGTTTCTTCTCCCACATTACCATACCAAATCAACATGTACTGTGAGAACCATAAGTACGTCCAAAAGATACTAAAACCAAATAAAAACTTACCCAAGTCATGAATCACATCTTCATTCAAATTAGGCAATCCTCCTTTGGATTTTAGATAAATCACTATCAAAATCACAAAGGCAATCATGGTCACCCACCAACTGGCCCCTACATACCAAGCATAAAGCGTACTGTACCAGTGGGCATCCACAGACATCAACCACAACCAAATGGCAATCGCACTACTATATCCGGAAAGAGCCAAAAAAGCTGCCGCCCACTTACGTGAACTAAACATCTGGCTAAAATCCCCAAAAGAGCCGTTTTTATCTTCGTCTAAAGAATAATCCCGAAGTTTTTTATTCATCCACCACCAAATAGCCACAAAGGAAACAGTCACCAAAAGATAGACTGTCTTATTCAAAAATGGTGATTTGCCCTGCAAAACAGGGTCGGTTGCCACCGCTTCGGCATCATTCCAATGATATAGATGGTGAAATCCGACAAAATTACCGATAGCTATAATCAACATCAGCAATCCTCCCAAGCCCATAAAGGCCGATATAGCTTCAAACACCCGCTTACTCATCACAAACCACCCGGACCACGCCGTAATCCATACCGATGTAGCAAAGGTCGCCATAAAGGCGATGCCAAAAAAGAAGAGTGAATTATGTAAAAAATTACTCCAGAAACGGGCGTGCGCTAATTCTCCTCCCATAACAAAGGTTAGAATCATACACAATACGCCTATTCCGATACCGCCTAATAGGAGCGTTTTTGTTTTTCCTTCAAATGTAAATTGGTTCATCGAACGCTTATTTTTTTCATTTAAGATTTTGTTTCTCTAATCTGCTTATTCTCCTTCCTTTGCAGGAAAATTAGCCGTGTATTTTACACCCCGCTTCTTAGCTTGCAATGAGCGAAGGTAATGAATCACATCCCAACGCTCTTCGTAAGACAACTTGTCATTAAACGCCCCCATTAAGTTACGACCTTTCATGATGGTGTAATAATAAAAACCATTGCTTTGGTCAATAAAACGATCCATCATCAAATTAGCCGGAGCCGTAATATCTGAGAATGGATTGCCGTCTTGCGCCAAAGGCCCGTCGCCATCTGCTTTTTTACCATGACAAATCGCACAGTTGATATCAAATAACTTCTTGCCGGTCGCCAAGGCTTTG
>JALVCY010000407.1 GCA_027009605.1 Saprospiraceae bacterium | reverse complement strand
GCACCGAAAAATGGAATTGGCGGATGGGCTATCAGTTTGACCGAAAGTTTTATCCTTCTTGGAAAACCCTGGATCGGCAGAGTATTTTTGCGGATACGACCTATTTCCTTTCGGAAAATTCTACCGCCGATAAATTAAAACAAGGTCATACACTTAGTTTCGGCATAGACTGGACGCCTGCTAAAAAAACGTCTGTATTTACCACTATCACGGCTAATCCGCATTTCGGGCAAAAAGAAAGTGTCTATAATTATACCTATTATAACCAAGAACACTTGTATGACAGCAATAGCCAACGAACCACCCAAGATGATGAAGCTTCTGCCGGCCTGCAAGCAGAAATCGGTCTCAATAAAAAGTTTTCCCGCAAGGGAATGTCTTGGAAAACAGTCTATACCTACGACGTCGGGACGAAAGCTGATAGCGTGTTGAGCGCACAAGATTATTACTATGAGCAAGACCTGTTGGACACCAAAAATGAAAAAAATCGCCGGGATCAGCTCATCCAAACTCAGCGCTTTCAATCCGATTTTACCTATCCGCTGACCCACCAAACCAAGTTGGAAACCGGGATTATGTATTCCGCAAGGAGCTTGGATAACGATTTTAGATATTTTGATAAGGACGGAGCCAATTGGATACCCAATGCTTCCAGAACCAATGATTTTGAATATTCAGAGAATATTGCTGCGGCCTATTTGATGGGGACAACCCGAAAGGATTCTTGGGAGTTTAATTTAGGTCTTAGAGTAGAAAATACCGATGCCAACTCCAAATTGGCGAATGCCACCCAACAATACCCCAATCAGTACACCAATTTATTTCCCAGTGGACATCTGGCGGTTGATGTTTTGCCGAAAGGTAAAGGGAGCATTCAGTTGAGCTATAGCCGGCGCATTCATCGTCCGAGCTATCGGCGCTTGAATCCATTTGCATCCTACAATGACAATGAAAACATCCATCGCGGGAATCCCTTGTTGAAGCCTGAATTGACGGATTCTTGGGAAATCGGCTGGCAAAGTCGTTGGAAAAAAGGCAGTATAAATCCGGCTGTTTTTTATCGTAAGACCTATGACAAAATCGGCTATTACACTCATTTGTTACCCAATAAAATCAGAGAGCTCACTTTCGTAAACTTAAACAGCCAAACGGCTCAAGGTGCCGAAATCAATGGTAGTTACAATCCCGTTTCTTGGTTTAGGTTGAGTGGTAATATCTCTTATTTTTATGTCGAGAAAGACGGCGAAAATCTGGAAAATAAGACTTCCAATCAAGGCAACATGTTGATGTCTCGCCTGATGGCTACCTTCAAGCCTACCAAGGCATTAGCCATCCAATTGTCTTCCTTTTATCATTCCGGATTTGTAGGGACGGTGGGCAATAGTAAGCCGATGAAAGACATGGATTTGGGCATGACTTACCGTGCCTTTAAAAACCGGGGAAAATTTATCTTTAGAGTGAGTGATGTCTTTGATACTCGTCGATTTGCGATGCATGTGGCGACTTCAGATTTGCTTATGGACTTTGAGCGCAAGCGGGATTCGCGTATCTTTTGGCTTGGATTCAACTGGGAGTTAAAACAAGATAAAGCACCCAAACGCAAATCCGGTAAGCATAAGGGGGGAGGGGATATTGAGTTTTGATTGAGTTGCCCGGAACTCACCCAATATATTCCTGACTAATAATTTTATTGGACAAAGTATCATAAGCGGTTAGGTATCCAAAGTCAGTCAGTTTGTGATATACGCATCCGGTGTCGATATTAAGGACTTGTTTTTCCGGGAGGTTTAGGAGCATTTGTTGGACTTTTTCCAGGCTTTGTGGGGTATGGCCGTGTACGATGGTGCGGTTGCCTAGCCATTGGTAGTTAATTTCGTCGTGCCAATTTCGAATCCACCGTAAATCCCGAACGGCTTCCAAGGGGTTGGCGAGTTGGAAGTTTAGACCGGCATGAACAAAGATAAAATGGTCGGTGATGTAGTAGTTTTGGGTTTCGCTCAGGAGTTGCCAATAGACGGGGTCGATGGTATGTAGTTGGTCTATGGTGGCTCCAAAATCTGTTAAAGTTCGGCGTCCACCGGCATTCAACCACCTATCCATGATGAAATAATCAATGTGTGCATTAAGCATGAATTCTTCGTGGTTGCCTTGCAGCAAAATGACCTTAAACCCGGCTTCTTTTAGGCCTAAAATCTCGTCTAGCACCCCTTTGTTGTCCGGTCCGCGATCAATCATGTCTCCTAGGAGGATGAGTTCATCGTGTGGTTCTAGTTCTACTTTTTGTACTAGTTTTTTGAAGGTTTGGGCACATCCGTGAATGTCTCCTATTGCTATTCTTCGCATTTTAATGGTTTCTTTTTTTGTGGTTTTTTTGCTGATTCTCTGATTTTTTTTCCCGCAGATTTACGCAGATTTACTTCCCGCAGATTTACGCAGATTTTACCCGCAGATATTCGCAGATTTATTTCTTTCTTGGCAACTCATCTCTCACTACTCACTACTCACCGCTTTCTTTCCCGCAGATTTACGCAGATTTTTTTTTCGCAGATTCCCGCAGATTCCTACTTACTCATCTCTCATCTCTCACCACTCACCACTCATCTCTCACCACTCACCACTCACCACTCACTCAAAACAGTAGCCTAATTCGCCCCATAAACCCAATTCCGGGCATCGGTCTAAGACGTATCAGTTCATAATGTACATCCGTGA
>JALVCY010000406.1 GCA_027009605.1 Saprospiraceae bacterium | reverse complement strand
AAAAGTCTTGGTTTCTCCCTCCGATGAATACAATTTAACAACGAAAATAGCACGTTCTCTGCTATTATTAAACTGCAACATCAAAACTCTTTAGTAATACTGGTTAACTCATTTTTTTTTTGAAACGAATCCTACAGTTGGTGAAAATCGACTGTAGGTTTTTTTTTTTGAAATCACAGAACAGGAATCATGCATCGGAAATAAACTTGGGCAACTTTTCCAACTATTTCAAAACTAGACTTTTCGGCGCAAGCTCAACTTTTCGACGCCAAACAATCAAGAAAATCATAATTTTCCGTTACTTTGCCCAAAACACTAAAAATGGCCAAATACAAGCTCCTTTTCTTTGACCTAGACGGCACCATCGTGAACTCCATGTACGACATTGGAGACGCCATGAATCACACCTACCGCACTTTTGGGCATCCGGAAATTTCGTATGAAGAGATTCCGGCCATGGTGGGTGGTGGGATTCGCAAATTACTCGTTGACGCCTTTGGAGAAGAAGCCGATATCGACTACATCCACAAGATTTTCTACGACTACTACACCCAGCATTATGTGGATAAAACACGCCCCTACCCAAACGTAGAAACGGCTCTACAAAAACTAGACTTCATCCCCAAAGCCATTTTCTCCAACAAACCACACCGATTCACCACCGGCATCATCGACAAGCTTGCGCTAAAAAAGTATTTCATCTATGTCCAAGGCGCTAGACCCGAATTATACCAAAACAAGCCCGACCCTTCCGGCATCTTATACGGACTCTCCCAATTAAACATCCGTCCCCAAGAGACTTTATTCATAGGCGACTCAACCCACGACATCCAAGCAGGCAAAGCCGCAGGCACTGACACCTGCGCCGTCACCTACGGCTATCGCTCCAAAGACACTCTCCTTGCGGAAAAACCGAATTACATCATCGACGACTTATCAGAGCTCATTGACTTAAGTCTAGGTACTCTGGGGACTGAAAACCACAATGCTCACTAAGAAGATTATCGTAATCTACTAAATTCCAAGGATAACCAGCCATCGAATATCCTATCACGCAGCCGAAAACCGGCCACCGATTTTCAAAATTTACGACAAAACACCAGCCCATCCGAACAACTCACACGCAACCTGCCAATCCAACGCTAATTTTGGAAATCTCCACAAAACCAACCAAAGCCCTAATCTCCACGGCATACACAACTCAAGTTTAAAATTATCGAATACAGAATCCCAAATATCAAAATGACAAAGAATAATCCCAATCAAAAGCCCAAATCTCTAAACTAGCGAAGCGAATCAACTAGCGAAGCTTGCGAGCGATTCAACTTCTTCAACTAGCGAAGCTTGCGAGCGAATCAACTTTTTCAACTCTCTCAACTTTCTCAACTAACAGAATATCGAATGTAGAATCCCGAATGTAGAATAATGAAGTAAAAACCCAAAGCAAGACCCCAAATCATCTCAACCTGCGAAGCTCTCAACTACCAAGTCCGAAGGACAAGTCTCAACCTAGTGAGCCAAAGGCGAACGTCTCAACTTCTTCAACTAGCGAAGCTTGCGAGCGAATCAACTTCTTCAACTCTCAAACCCCAAGCATCCGGCAAAGAAGCCAAAATAAAACCTCTACCCAAGCCAAAGACCAAAAGCAGCTTGCTGCGCCCAAAAGACCAAAGACCAAAGACCAAAAAAAAATCGTACCTTTGCACCTCGTAAAAAACCAGCAAAGAAAAGATGGAGATTTCAAAAAGATTCACCCCTGCAGAAGTAGAACAAAAATGGTACAACCACTGGCTAGAAAAGAACTATTTTCACTCCGAGCCGGATGACAGAGAACCGTTCACCATACTCATTCCACCTCCCAATGTCACCGGTGTTCTCCACATGGGTCACATGCTCAATAACACCATTCAAGACATTTTGATTCGCAAAGCACGATTAGACGGTAAAAACGCCTGTTGGGTACCGGGTACGGATCATGCTTCTATAGCCACGGAAGCCAAGGTTGTTCGCTGGTTAAGAGACGAAAAAGGCATTAAAAAATCAGACTTGACCCGTCAAGAATTCATGGATTATGCCTACATCTGGAAAGAAAAATATGGCGGTATTATTCTGAACCAGCTCCAAAAACTCGGAGCATCCTGCGATTGGGAGCGCACCGCTTTTACCATGGACGAAGTCCGTTCTAAGCATGTCATCAAGGCCTTTGTCGATTTATACAACAAAGGTCTCCTCTATAGAGACTTCCGCATGATCAACTGGGACCCTGTCGCCAAGACGGTTTTGTCCAATGAAGAAGTCATCCGTAGTGACGAGCAAGCCCAACTTTCCTATATTGAATACCGGTTTGCAGACGGATCAAAAGGGGGGATTACCATCGCCACCCAACGCCCCGAAACCATCATGGCAGATGTAGCCGTCGCAGTCAACCCTAAAGATGAACGCTTCAAGCACTTAATCGGCAAAAAAGTATTAGTTCCTTTGATTGACCGCCCCATTCCCATCATTGCAGATGACCATGTAGAATTGGACTTTGGTACCGGTGCACTAAAAATCACCCCGGCTCACGCACCCGAAGACTATGCCATCGGCAAGACCCACAAGCTTCCCGTCATTGACATCCTTAACGAAGACGGCACCATCAATGAAGATGGGCAAATCCTAGTCGGTGAAGACCGGTTTGTCGCCAGAAAGAAAATCATCAAAATGCTGGAGGAATCCGGC
>JALVCY010000405.1 GCA_027009605.1 Saprospiraceae bacterium | reverse complement strand
ACTTCGTGGGCTTCGTAAAGCGGTCTGCGTGGCCTTAGTGATAAAAAAATTCGTGCCCACCGTAAACTTCGTGCCCCTAGCAAAGCGGCCTTCGTGGGCTTAGTGGTAAAAAAGTCTCCGCCCCCATAGTGGTTCATCCATCAATTATTTCCCGTACCTTTGCGCCCTGAAAATACGAGCATGAGTTTAATAGACGAAATCAACAAGAGAAAGACCTTTGGCATAGTCAGTCACCCGGATGCCGGAAAGACTACTTTGACCGAAAAACTACTGCTTTTTGGGGGAGCCATCCAAGTTGCCGGAGCCGTCAAATCCAATAAAATCAAAAAGACCACCACGTCCGATTTTATGGAAATTGAACGCCAAAGGGGTATCTCAGTGGCCACTTCCGTCATGGGCTTTGAGTACCGGAACAAACAAATCAATATCCTAGACACACCCGGCCACGCCGATTTTGCAGAAGACACTTTTCGGACACTAACGGCTGTGGATAGTGCCATCGTCGTTGTTGATATTGCCAAAGGCGTAGAGACTCAAACCCGAAAATTGGTCAAAGTGTGCCGGATGCGGGATACGCCCCTTATCTTTTTTGTCAATAAAATGGACAGGGAAGGGCTGGATGCTTTTGACATCTTAGACCAAATAGAAGGAGAATTGGGGGTCAAAGTCGTCCCCCTTTCTTGGCCAATTGGGATGGGTTCGAGATTTAAGGGAGTCTATAATATCTATGAAAAACAACTCTCGCTCTTTAAGCCACATGCCAAACAATCCGAATCCGAAACCATCATCATCAAAGACCTTTCAGATGATGCCCTAGTCAAACACATCGGAGAAGAGGATGCCCAAACACTTAGAGAAGATCTCGAAATGTTGACAATTTATCCGGATTTTGCGAAAGCAGACTACCTGAGTGGGGAGATTTGTCCGGTATTTTTTGGTAGTGCGGTGAATAATTTTGGCGTAAAAGAAATGTTAGATTGCTTTGTGGATATTGCCCCACCGCCACTCCCCCGCCAGACTGATGTTCGGCCGGTTCGACCCGATGAGCCTACGTTTTCGGGTTTTGTCTTTAAGATTCACGCCAATATGGATCCCAAGCATCGAGATAGAATCGCTTTTTTGCGGATTTGCTCGGGAGAGTTTAAGCGAAATACCAATTATTTACACGTTCGCGAAAGCAAAAAGATGAAATTCTCCCAACCCACCGCTTTTATGGCTTCCCAAAAAACGATTGTAGAATCTGCTTTTCCCGGAGATGTCATCGGACTTTACGACAGTGGCAACTTTAAGATTGGGGATACTTTGACGGAAGGAGAAGTGATGCGCTACACGGGAATTCCGACTTTTTCGCCGGAGCAATTTAGAATTGTAGAGAATGCCGACCCAATGCAGTATAAGAAATTTTATAAGGGGCTCGATCAACTCATGGACGAAGGCGTGGCGCAGATGTTTACTAGGACTTTGGACAATAAGCGAATTATCGGGACGGTGGGTGCATTGCAATTTGAAGTCATCCAATACCGTATGGAACACGAATATGGCGCGCGCGTACGCTATGAGCCATTGCGCCTGTATAAAGCGGCTTGGATTAGCGGCGATGCGGACAAAATCAAAGCGTTTGTCGCCAGACGGAAGAGAGACATCGCCTTGGACAAAAAAGGGCATCCCGTATTCCTTGCGGAAACCCAATGGACCCTAAATACCGTAAAAGAAAACCACCCGGAGATTGCCTTCCATTTTTCATCAGAGTATTAGGAATCACCAGAAACCTAACTCAGAAAGTCTATTCTAATGCTCGTAGCCTTTTTATCTGCCATTGCTGCCTTAATTTCTGTGGTCAATCCATTGGGGGCAGTGCCCATTTACTTGGCATTAACGACGGACGAATCCCACAGTGAGCGCAAGCAAACGGCGTTTCGGACAAGTCTGTATTTTTTTATGATACTGATTGTTTTCTTTTTTGCGGGAGTTTATATCCTTGATTTCTTTGGGATTTCGATTAGTGCGATGCGTATTGCGGGGGGAATTGTGATATTCCAGTCCGGATTCAGCTTGCTTTCGGGAGAATTCTCCAAAAGCCGGGGGATGAATCCCAAGGTCAAAGCAGAAGCCATGGAAAAAGAAGATATATCTTTTTCGCCGATGGCAATGCCGATTTTGTCCGGGCCGGGCTCCATTTCCTTGCTGATTAGTTGGTACACCGTGAATGATACTTGGCCGGACAAACTGATGATTTGCGGGGTCGTATTTGTCTCTGCCTTTTTGGTATTTATTACGCTTCGTTCGGCTCCGGTGTTATTTCGGGTATTGGGGCGTAGTGGATTGAAAGCTATTTCCCGGATTATGGGTTTTATTGTGATGACGATTGCGGTACAATATGTGATTTCGGGGATTTATGAGTTGGTGGTTTCTTTTCGGAATTTGCCTTCTTGATTTTTGGGGTCTTTGGGGTGCAGCAAGCTGCTTTTGGTCTTTGGGTTCGGTAGTAATTTTAGTTGAAAAAGTTGATTCGCTTCGCTAGTTGAAAAGTTGAGACGTTCGCCTTCGGCTCTCTGGTTGAGACTCGTCCTGCGGACTTCGGGTTGAGAGCTTCGCAGGTTGAGACGATTTGGGTTTTTATTGGGGATTTTACTTCATTATTCAACATTCGGCTGTTACAAAGGTGTCGCACCTACGGCGCTCTATGCATGGTGATTGTTCTGTTCATCATTTGATATTCTG
>JALVCY010000404.1 GCA_027009605.1 Saprospiraceae bacterium | reverse complement strand
AATAGTGGGTACATAAACAGTTACAAAATATCAATCCATTTCTTCAAGGATTTCAGCGATATTTTTGTCGGCTAATAATTGTTTCATTTGTGTCTCGGCATGATTCAGTAGAGAAGCAATAGCCTTTTGTGCATTACTGGGTCTTTTGCCTTCTGCAAGGATATTGAAAGAAGTTTGAAAAAGTGGTTTTCCCTTTTCAAGTGCGTCAAAAATATCCAGAATAGTAATGTCTTTGGGTTGTTTGGCCAATCGTATCCCACCCATTTTGCCTTCTTTGGTTTCCACAATGCCTGCCATGGTCAGACCCTGTAGGATTTTTACCAATGTGGGCTTTGGAATGCTCAACATCTCGGAGATGAGTTGGGTGGACAAATATTCATATTGCCCCCGTTTGATTTTATCCGAGATAAAAATCACCACCAAAACAGCTTTAGAAAAGGATAATGAGTAGCTCATACTTGACATTCAACATATTTAGTATGCAAATAAAGTTCTTTTTTTGGATAGATGCAAGTTTTTTTGGTTCTTTGACAAATCCCGTGACAGACCGAGTTGATAATAAATTCTAATTAACAAAGTGACACCAAACATTTAAAGATTCTGCCATAAAAAAAAAACAAAAAATCCTCTTTGGAAATGCTATCGCACAAACACAAGTCATAATGATAAAAATCAATATATAGTCAGGTAGATTTTCATTGCTTTACCGTTGGTTTTACTTTACCGTTGGTTTTACTTTACCGTTGGTTTTAACCAACGGACACAGGAAGCAAGCCTATAAGGGGCTTTAGCCCCATTGACTTACCAAGAAAATATCAAAAAAAATGCGGCTAAAGCCGGCTTTTAGCTAGATTTTGGTAGCAGCCAAATTTATTTAGCTAAAATAAGGTTGCGCTCCATCTCCCGAATGAATTCGGAAGTACCGGCGAGATTTAGTGCCAAGCTTTGGGCTTGCTTTGCCGTTGGTTTTAACCAACGGACACAGAAAGCAAGCCTATTAGGGGCTTTAGCCCCATTTGGTTACCCAAAAAAATAAAAAAATGCGGCTAAAGCCGGCTTCTAGCTTGGGTTTTTTATCCGTCAGCTAAAGCAGACGGTAAAAGCTAAAGCAGACGGTAAAAGCTAAAGCAGGTGCGATGCTTAACTTCAACATTTTATGGATTTAAATATTTTGCATTATTCTTGAAAATACTCATTTTTCACGGGATTTGTCAAAGAACCATTTTTTTTAAAATTTCGATTCTCTTTTGCAAGAATAGTCATGCTAGGAAGACTATTTTTGCTGACACATAAAGCGTAATCTGGATAAATTTGGAAAGTTATCCCTACAACTTAGCTAGTTCTGCCTTAATTTTTTGCTTTAATTGTGCGGAATATTTTTCTTGGTCATCTCCCAATTGGTAAGCAAAATCCGAAAGGTCGATATGTTCTTCTTTGCCATCTTTGATGACATTGAAAAATAGGGAAGTACCGTAAGCCGAATATTCCGTTACGATTTTATCGTTTTTGGGATCATCGAAGTTGATGGTTTTGAAAACAAGGATGCCGTTTTTAATTTCATCTTTAAAGGCTGCATCCAATGTAAACCTTGTGTTTTTTTCAATATTGATGCAGGTCGTACAGCGGTGGTCACCATAAAAATCTAGAATTTCTATCCTGTTTTTGCCATCTACCTTTGTGGCACTGACTTTTTTGTCATTCTTTGCCGAATTGCAGGCGAATAGAATCACGCTCAAAAGCAAAACGCTTGACCATTTTTTTAGGTTATTTTTCATTATTGGGTGGTTTTTATAGGCAGCACAAACTGATTGGTTGGCTCGACTGATCTCGCCGACCAATCGTTCTGAATCTGCTATTGATTTGAACTTACTCCGAAAAGTAAAATGTAGTGGCTTGCTCTTGCGTCCACAAAATTTTATTCTGTTTTCGCTTATGTTTTAACCCACTAAATCTCCCTAAGAAGGGAGACTTGTGGTAAACAGAATAAAATTTTGTTCATCACTTTAAATTTTGGCGGAGTGGACTCATATTTTAGAAGGTAATGACAGCAGCATGTTCTTCTGCATAGCGCAAAAAAGCATCTCTTGCAAATTCCAGCTGAAGCCCATCCTTTCTTAGTGCTTCGGCGGTGCCATTTGCTTCGGCGGCATTGGTGCAAGCACTCACTGGAATTCCGGCCTGAATCAACTTGCCAATGGTCTCTTTAAAATTTGCCTTTGGGCCTTCTTGGTCTTCGCCGGAATAAGCGTTTTGTCCCGGCCCGAATAGGAAAACTTCAAGTTCGACCTTTCTTTCCTTGTTGACTTCGGCCATTCTGAGTGCTACATTGGAGCCGGCGTATAAGGCGGCATCATTGTCATTAAAAATGACTACTACTGTTTTTTTCATCTCTTTTCTTATTTGAATCGCTCATCGTAAATATACAATGAGTCGGGTTTGGATTATCGAACCAAATTCATCAAACAAATTATCGAAAACAACAAGCCGGATTGTCCAACTTGTCGCTTTTCCGGTGTATTTCCTGATGTACTCAATCCTTTATCGCAAATGTACGATGAATAATTTTCTAATGCAAGCCGCAGGTATTTACAAGTAACTTTCCAAAAGTTGCAAACTTTTGGAAAGTTCGTAACCAAACAAAATTATGTTCAGGGCTCTACTTCTTGGCGGAGTGGACTTTGTCGGACGGAATCAATGGTTGGCTCTCGTCGGCTTACCGTGATTTTCCGCTTAC
>JALVCY010000403.1 GCA_027009605.1 Saprospiraceae bacterium | reverse complement strand
GATCTCAGGTGTCGAGTTGACCCTTGCGGGAAAAGGAGAATTAGGGCCGACCCAAAACAGTTTGATGTTTGGTATCATGCATATTGAGCCCCACTATGTGGACTTTACAGAAAAAATAAAAAATGCATCCAGTAGCGATAACAATATTCTGAAATATCGGTTTAAGGATAGCTGGAAATTGGATTGGGAAAGTGAGTACCATGGTTTTGCACTCGGTACGTCCATCATCCATAATGGCCCTACGGAAGCAGTGGATGCCATCTTGGAAGAAATCGTCAAAGGCGGAAAACGGTTTAGGCAACATCACAATGGATTTACCCGGTTGGATTTGCGGACTTCGTATCGTTTGAACCGGCATTATAAAATATCCGTTGTCGGAAATAATGTGTTGAACGAGACGTATTCTCAAAGAATCGGTCAATTGGCAGCACCTTTTCATTTGAGTTTGCGTTTTGATTATACGCTTTGACTTGTTTTCTGTTAATTGTTGAGCTTGCTCCGAAAAGTCGGGTGTGATGGTTTGTTCTTGAGACCACAAAATTTTATTTGGTGTCTTTATGATAACTAGTGCGACCGAGGCAAGGTGTCGCCCCTCTGGGGCTTCTAGTATCGTGCGATGTTGTCTGTGTTACAAAGGTATCGCCCCTACAGGGCTGACAACAGAGAAAATAGCCGAAATACTCCATGCCTGAGCCCCATCGGGGCGATATCTTTGTAAGACTAAAGTAGTAGGGATATAGCTCCGTAGGAGCGACACCACGCTGCACAGAGTTTTGGGAAGCCAAAACCAAACCACTACATACGACTTTTCGGAGCGGACTCAACAAACTCTCCCAACAGAATAAAAAACAGTGATTTAACAGCAGGATACTTATCGGAGCAAAGCTCAAAATAATTACCAAAAAAATAAGAATGACAAGAGAAACAACACGCCACCAAATGCAAACCGAATCTTTTGATTTATTGGTCATTGGCGGCGGAATTACGGGGGCCGGTGTGGCCTTGGATGCGGCTTCACGCGGACTCAAAGTGGCTTTGGTAGAAAAAGGAGATTTTGCTTCGGGGACGAGCAGTAAATCTACTAAATTGATACATGGAGGCCTCCGATATTTGAAGCAATTTGAGATAGGTTTGGTACGGGAAGTAGGGCAGGAGCGCGCTTTGATTCACCAATTGGCGCCCCACTTGGTGATTCCCGAAAAAATGCTTTTGCCGTTGATTAAAGGTGGTACATTTGGCAAATGGGCGACGGCCATTGGGCTTTACACCTATGATTTTTTGGCCGGAGTGAGTGGCAAGGACAAGTTCAAGATGTATGATAAAGAAGAGACTTTGGAGTTGGAGCCGTTATTGCCCAAGGACAGAACGCTGGGTTCCGGTTTGTATGCCGAATACCGGACTGATGACGCCCGTTTGACGATAGAAGTGATGAAAACGGCTGCTCGTTATGGTGCCGTACCGATGAATTATGTCCTTGCGGAAAAACTAATTTATGACGGAGAAAAGGTGGCCGGCGCCCAATGCAAAGACCAGTTGACCGGAGAAGAATGGACTATTTCGGCCAAAATGGTGGTGAATGCCACGGGCCCTTGGAGTGATATTTTGCGAAAGCAAGACCGCTCTTTGACCGATAAAAGAATGTTTTTGACGAAGGGTGTGCATTTAGTTTTTCTGCGGGAGAAATTACCGATTCGTCATGCCATTTATTTTGATGTAGATGATGGCCGGATGATCTTCGCTATACCGCGGCAAGGCACGGTCTATGTGGGGACTACGGATACGCCTTATGCCGGAGATTTGGATGATATACGAGTGGAAGAAGCAGATATTACCTATCTTTTGGATGCGGTGCATGGGATGTTTCCGACCATTCAATTGGGGGCAAAGGACATAGTGGCGAGTTGGGCCGGAGTCCGTCCATTGATATATGAAGCCGGCAAAAAAGCATCGGAGATTTCCCGAAAGGATGAGATATTTGAATCTGAATCCGGTTTATTGACTATTGCGGGTGGGAAATTGACCGGATATCGGGTGATGGCGCTCAAAATCGTGGATCGAGTTTGCAAGCGAATGGAGCAGCGATTTGACTTAGAGTTTGGTGACTGTCAGACTAAAACCATTGCCTTGACAGAAAATCCCTTTGAATCTTATCAGGCTGTTTTGGATTATGAAGCGGATTTGGCGAAAATCCTTACGGAAAATGGGATGGATGCCAAATGGGCGACCTATTTAGTCCAAAATTATGGCCGCCAGACGGATGAAATTCTGGCTGCAATGAAGGAGTATTCTCCGGACGCCATGATTCAGGCAGAACGGGAGTTTGCGAAAGCCAAAGAGTGGGCGATAGAAGAAGATGATTTTTGGGAGCGGCGCACCGGTCGAAAACTGTTTTGGTCTGTCTAAAGTATCGGTGGGTTCAACTGCCGTTAGATTAGTACTGCGGTTGAAACCGCCGGTACTTGAAAGATTACTCATTCATAATTTTCTCGTGAAGCCTGGTTTGCTTTAGCTTTTATCGTCTGCTTTAGCTTTTACCGTCTGCTTCAGCTGACGGACCCAAACACGGCTTAGAGCCGGGTTTAGCCGCATTGTGATTATTTTTATTTAGACCTTCAATGGGGCTAAAGCCCCAAATGGATGCCTTTTTTTTCCGTTGGTTAAAACCAACGGCAAAGCAAAGCAAAGCAAAGCAAAGCAAAGCCAAAACCAAAGTTAAACCAAGACTAAGCCAAACCAA
>JALVCY010000402.1 GCA_027009605.1 Saprospiraceae bacterium | reverse complement strand
ACTTTCCAAAAGTTAAAAACTTTTGTCAAAAATAAAAAACAGATTGAAGTGCAACCTCAACCTGTTTTTTAAAATAATATTTTTCGCAAGTAAATCTTATGCGTCAGCCATCGCTTTTTCTGTGACTCTGCGCACTACTTCATCGGCAACAATTTCTTGAATACCTTGATCTAAGTGACTAGTAAAACCAACACAAGAGCAATTGATTTCACCCAAAACGTATTTATCGTTTTTGTTCTCATCCCAGTCCAGCATAAAGTCTGCTGTCCAAATTAAAGGCACATCAAATCCACCCAACTTAGCAGAAATCGTAGGCAAAGAATCATTAAACATCTTTATCAATTCTGCCCAATCTTCAGGCTTGTCATAAGTGTATTTTGCCCCGGAAAACAAGGTCGCAGAAAAGGCGTCAGCTCCTTCGGCAGGCTTCTTATGGACAACAAATATAGGCGTGTCTCCTACCATCAAAATCCGAATTTCACCCTCCTTAATTCTAGGCATAAACCGCATGTCAACAATCATCCCGTTTTCCCCAACGATATACTGCTCACAAAACTTCATAAACTCGCCTAAAGTTTGGTACTCAACATGGTTATCAACGGCTTCTGTACACTTCAACTTTGTACTCAATGGTAACGAATCACCGGGCTTATAGCTAATATCATCTGCTACCTGAACTCTCCATATACCGGAGCCGGTACTGCCTCGATTCTGCTTCAACACTCTTTCCCCAAATGAAATACTCTTTGGGAAGGTCTCCGTAAAAGTTTTGACATCATAGTAGGCAAAAGTATCATCAGGTACCAATTCTGTCTTTGCCAATTTAACTAAGGCGTCCTTTGCCCCAAAATTCATCATGACTTCCGGAGTGGACATTCCGATTAAACCTGCGTTAGACAATCTTTCCAACGTCTCAAAATAAACTTTCTCTCCTTCGGGTAAATTCCCGGGATTAATCCGACTGATGTAGGCATCAAACTTATCCTTGGCATAATCAAAGATAACATCTTTCCACTCATCACGGAAATAAACCACCTCACAATCCCAACCTTTGGCCTTGATGGCATTCAAGATGGGCATGGTGTCTTTGCGATGTCCGTCAATCCACTTGTCGGAACCGCCTTCGGCTTCAAAAATTACAATGTTCTTTTTCATTTTTTGATTTTTACTTTTTTTGTAACTGTTTAGGTGCTCCTAATTTAAGGCAAAAAACAGATATTTTTGACCAAAATAGTAGATGCCTAAATAGTTACCTTTTTTAGTGTTCACCAAAAAACTTCCCCTTCAAAAAAAGAAAGTCTTTTGACTTTAAATTATCAGTAACGACTTAGCACGGATGCTCTTGATAAAAAAATTAGCCAAATGATTCGTGCTGAGTAGTTACCAATTTCGCAAGTCGCAAGATAGTTATTATCTTTCTTTTTTATTTGTTAGAAAAATGATCTTCATCACCTAATCCAAATTTTGGTATCCCGGTGTAATGATTTTTCGGAGTAAACCCAGAGTTAAGAAGTCATACTCCCCAACAGCTCCAGTGCCAATTCCCAACTCACCCCATCTCCTTCGCCCTGTCCCGGCTCGACTTGTCCGACACCCTTCGACTTTGCTTTCGCCAACAGCTTTCTACGTTCGGCAGGTTGGTATGCCGAAAAGGCTCGGCGGAGCAAGGGCAAACTTTCTTGGAAGCGCTCTTCTGATAATTGTTGAATCCATTGATTGATTAATTCCCACAACGGCTGATGATAGACAAAAATCAACCCGCTACCTTTCAAAAATCCTTCCAACCAATGCACCGCATGCAACGGCTCCCGCATTCCCGAAAGGGCATAAGACATCTGTAAAACTACGTCATCAAAGGCCAATTGCCCCTTATCAAAACACAATCGAAGAATCGCCCCCAACAAAAAATCAGGGACAGTCGAAATATTCATGATTTTGAATAAAGTCCGATACCAAGATTCCAAGAGCTCCGCATCGTCCCAAATCAATAACCCCTGATGAAAATCTATCAATTGTGCATAAATCTCCCTAGCAGTTTCATCATTTTTTCCTGCGCAAGCAATCGGAAGCAGCACAAAAATTCTAGGCGCTAATTGCTCTACCAGAATCCGCAACGCCCCTTCCGGCACACTGCGTGTAGAGCCATATTTTAGTAATTGAAAAATAGGTGGCAAGGTTTCCATCAAGCTCAAAACATCAGAAGACAAAGCCGCTGTATCTTCGAGCTTTTCGATGACTTTTACGGAAGTATTGGGAAGGTTACTATTCAGGCAAAGCGCAAGAAGATGAGCAATGTCTTCCGGTTTTTGAAGGGTGTCCAGTTGATGCAGGGCTTTACTTGCACTAGCCAAGCGAATGGTTTTCCCCCACATTCCGGCGTCGATTACACGCATCATATAGTCCGGTCTCCACTTTAAGCGCCAATATTCGGCAAAGGAACCGGTTTGTCCTTTAGGCCCTTTATTTTTTTTGCCCCAAGCAATGCCCAACAATAATAATTGATGAAGCAAGATACTCGCTTCCATATTGGATGCCACTCTCAAATCTAATTTTTTCGTAGCCGGCTCCGTAGTGTTATAAAATTTAGTCAAACGAGCCTTTTTTATTCGAGCCACCAAGTCTTTTTGCAAGGGGGAAATAATTTGGCTATCCGGTACCCGACCGATTTTATCCCCAACAATAAGTTTTTGATATATCAACCGCATCGGCTCCGTTTGCCCCTGACAAATGACGGAGATGGCGGCATTTTGCAATTCCTTTAATCCGGGGATGGCTAAGCCCCGCATAGAGGATAAAGTATTGGCAAGACGAATCCCTTCAATCGTCGCTGCGGAGCTGACATCCAAATCTTTTTTACGAAGCAATTGGGCGACTTTGGCCATCCAATAGACGGCGGCTTGGTCTTTCTTTTGGTGCAATAATTCGTACCAAGCCGGAGACGTCATACCGGCTCCATATTGAGCCCGAGTCATCCGTTCGTAACTCCACGGAATCCATACTGCTTCGGTTTTTAATTTTGTTTTGAGTCCTTGTAGCAGTTTTTTGTCTTCCCTTGCGGAAAAAAGATCAAGCGACTCCAATGCCGGAAGGTGCCAAGCCCCACACACCACCGCAATATTGTGGAAACCATCTTTGATGGCCTGCCGAATACGGGTACGCATATAGGCTTCTCGAAACGTTGTTTCCAGACTTTGAGCAGGCTGCGTGGCTCGAAGTTCGTGCATCATCTTGCTGATACCGGGAAAAATAATCTCCGTTGCTCCCGTATGCTCAAAGGTCACTTCCCACCAACGTTCCACATCATCATATCCGGCCAACCGGGCAATAAATTGCAAGGGGTCACGTGTCAATTCTGCAGCATTCAGCGTATCAAGCCGGTTATTAAACAGGCTGGTTTGAACGCCCTTGTCCGCACGGTCTGCCAGCTCAAATTGTAAAGCCTGCGGCCAATCCATAAAACGGATTTCTATTTTCTTTTTCAGACCAAACTGAATCGCTTGCCACTCCGGAGAATAGCTGGTAAAAGGGAAATAAGCTGCAGTGGACAAATCTTTTTTGCGATAAATCAAAATCGCTACTGGCGGGCGCAATTTAGGGTCTGCGACAATAGGGATACAAGATTCGGCATCCGAAGGTCCTTCAATCAGGATGCAATCCGGTTGCTGCCTTCGCAAAGCAGTCATCAAAGCAGCCGAAGAGCCGGGGCCATGATGCCGGATTCCATAATATTGTAGGGTCGCTTCCATGAGACTGTCGGTTAGACGGAGAAAGACACAATAGATGCCTAAGATTTATTTTTGCGAAAGCAAATACAGGATAGCCAATTCATAGCCCTTCAATCCTAAGCCGGCAATCGTCCCCACACACCGGGAAGCCAAATAAGTAAAGTGCCTAAAATTCTCCCGACGATAGATATTAGAAATGTGGACTTCCACCACCGGAATATCAATGGCCGTCACAGCATCCGCAATGCCAATCGAAGTATGAGAATAAGCTGCGGCATTGAGTACGACGCCATCGTGATGGAGGCGGCTATTTTGGATAGCTGTAATCATTTCCCCTTCGATATTGCTCTGAAAATAATCTATTTCAACCCCGTCAAAGTGAAGAGTTTTTAAAAACTCTTCAAAAGATTGGCTACCATATAATTCCGGTTCACGAGTCCCTAAAAGATTAAGATTCGGGCCATTGATAATCAAGATGCGCATAAGCTTTTTTTTGGCTAGTTGGCTACTTCCGAAAGAAAGTGCAACCGAACGAGCTGAATTTCTTCGTACGTGATATCGTCTTCTTCCAAAGCATCAAAAGCATCATCCAGCGAATCAGACTCGGCAGACATAAAATAGTCCATAATCTCATCGACGACATCTTCATCCATACGTTCTTCGAGATAGTAACTAATATTAATCTTGGAACCGGCGGAAATAATTTTGTACATTTCTTCTTGAAGGGCTTCCATTGTGATATTGTTGGTCGAAGCAATTTCTTCTAAAGGCAAGCGCCGATCCACCCCTTCAATGATGTGAATTTTTAGTTTGGAGCGATTGGCCACGGAGCGCACCAGAATATCCGTCGGGCGTTCGATATCATTCTCATTTACATACTTGGCGATTAAGTCCAAGAATGGTTTTGCGTATTTTTTAGCTTTTCCTGCGCTCACTCCACCGATTTGGAGCATGTCTTCCATGCTAATCGGATATTGAGTCGCCATATCTTCCAGAGAAGGTTCTTGAAAGATAACAAAAGGAGGCACTCCAAGGCGCTTGGCTTCTGACTTTCGCAAATCTTTAAGCAAAGCCAAGATGGTTTGATCGAGCACTCCGGAAGGCGTATTATCTTCAGGCGGCAAATTGTCGTAGTTGATATTGAGTGGAATTTGGATGGGATAAGGTTTTTTCAAAAAATCCCTTCCTGCGTCTGTCAATTTGACCACGCCATATTTTTCAATATCCTTGCAAAGTAGCTTCCGCAAAAGTGCTTGACGAATGATAGAATTCCAAAAGGCTTTGTCTTTGTCTTTGCCTACGCCAAAATATTTGTATTCATGAAAGCCAAAGTCTTTAATTTCTTTGTTTTCATCTCCCATCAAAAAGTCTATGACCATTTTGATACGATAGTTTTCCTTGATTTCTTGGACGCCATTGAGCACCTTGACCATTTCATCCTGAACTTCTTCTTTTTCTCTTGGGTACTTGCAGTTGTCACACATCCCGTTGCAATCGTGGGAATCAAAATCTTCTCCAAAATAATGGAGCAAGTACTGACGGCGACAAGTAGCGATTTCGGAGTAGGCCATCATATCCTGCATCAGCAGAGCCCCCATTTCTCTCTCGGCGACAGGTTTGTCTCTCAAAAATTTCTCCAAGCGCTGAATATCCCGATAAGAGTAAAAAGTCAAGCAATGCCCGGCCAAGCCGTCTCGGCCTGCCCGTCCGGTCTCTTGGTAATAGTTTTCGATGCTTTTGGGGATGTCATAATGAATCACAAAACGCACGTCCGGTTTGTCGATGCCCATACCAAAGGCGATAGTCGCAACTATGACATCCACTTCTTCGGACAGGAAGTCATCTTGGGCTTTAGTCCTGGTTTTTGAATCTAATCCGGCATGATAAGGGACGGCTTTGATTTTATTGGTTTGCAAAAAACCGGCAATATCTTCCGTTGTTTTTCGATTTTGGACATAGATGATGCCGGATTGTCCATCGGCGTGCTTCTTGATAAACTTTAAGATATTTTTGAGCGTATCCGGTTTTTTACCTTTGGGCCGAACTTCGTAGAAAAGATTATCCCGATTAAATGAGGAGATAAAGACATTCTCATCAACCATCATTAAGTTTTTGATAATATCGGACTTTACTTTTGGAGTCGCCGTTGCCGTCAAAGCAATCACCGGAATTTCTTTGCCGATATAATCCAACATAGACCGAATCTTACGGTATTCCGGCCTAAAGTCATGTCCCCACTCCGAAATACAATGTGCTTCATCAACGGCAATAAAAGAAATCTTCACATTGGCAAAAAACTCCAAGTTTTCTTCTTTGGTCAAGGTTTCCGGAGCAACAAACAATAGTTTGGTGACTCCTGAGACGATATCCGCCCGGACTTTTTTAGTTTGGGTTTTATTTAAGGAAGAGTTCAAAAAATGGGCGACATCATCATTCTCAGAATATCCCCGAACGGAATCCACTTGATTTTTCATCAAAGCAATGAGGGGCGAAACGACGATGGCCGTTCCTTCCATCATTAAGGCGGGCAGTTGATAGCAAAGTGATTTGCCCCCACCGGTAGGCATAATGACAAAAGTATCTTTGCCATCCAATACACTTTGGATGATTTGCTCTTGAAACAACTTAAACTTATCAAACCCAAAAAAATGCTTTAAGGATTTTTTTAAGTCATACTTCACGATTGTGTTACTCACTCCGTTCTCCATTATTTTTTTGTTTGTCTCTTTCTTTAAGCCACTAAATAATGATTTGCTTATCCAAGCGGCCATCCCTTCTTGTAAATCCAAATTGAATCACTGAGACGAAAAAGCAAAGTCCTTCCCCCTAGGAAAACACTTCAAATATGTAAGTTGAAAATTTGTCGTTTAGGAGATGGGCGATATTTTGAATGCTATTGTTTTTAGTCAATAAAAAACCATTATTTTGCGACTCCTAAGAATCAAAATAAGCATCTTGACATCCCTTCCTGACAAAAACCTTTCAAAAATACGACAAAAGAATGAGAAATGAAACATTAATTGAAAAAATCGCACAAGAAACTATACAAATTGAAGCAGATACCCTAAATGGGTTAGTGAATGCAATCACTCAACAATTCATTTCCGCCGTTTTGGCGATTTATAAAAATAATGGACGGTTGATTGTAACCGGCATTGGCAAGAGCGCCATTGTGGGTATGAAGATGGTCGCTACTTTTAATTCGACAGGTACACCTTCTATATTTATGCATGCTGCGGATGCAATTCATGGCGATTTAGGGATTATCCAAAAGAACGATATTATTTTGTGTATTTCTAAAAGTGGGCAGACTCCGGAGATGAAGCTTTTGATGACCTTTCTCAAAAATCTAGGCAATCAGACCATTGCCATGGTAAGTGAGCAGCAGTCTTATTTGGCGAAAGCTGCTACATTTGTCATCCATACGCCGGTTCTCAAAGAAGCAGACCCCAATAATCTGGCGCCCACCGCCAGTACCACAGCGCAAATGGCCATGGGAGATGCCATGGCGACTTCTCTATTGGCTCTGCGCGGATTCACGCCTAATGATTTTGCCCAGTTCCATCCCGGCGGATCCTTGGGCAAACAACTGTATTTGCGCGTAAGCGATATTGTTGAAAACAATGAATTGCCCGCAGTCCAATTGGACGCATCCATCAAAGATGTCATCATCGAAATGACTTCTAAGCACCTTGGCGTAACAGCTGTGTTGTCTCCTTCCGGCCAACTAGAAGGCATTATCACCGATGGAGACTTACGTCGCATGCTGGAATCCGGACAGGACACCGACCGCCTTACGGCCAAAAACATTATGACTCAGCATCCCAAGACCATTGATTATAATGCACACGCAGTCAAGGCGTTAGAGATGATTAGAAAAAACAGTATCACTCAATTAATTGCTTTAGATGGCACACGTTATGCAGGTATTTTGCATTTACATGATTTGATTCGAGAAGGGTTGATTTGATAGGAATGGTCAAAGCAAGGAGCAAAGATTTATAAATGGCTAACGTCCCCGTCATCCATCGGTCTCAACTTGCGTTCGCCCACACACCTAAAATGACGTTCCCCAAAATTGAGTACCGTAACTTTGGCAATCCATTTCTCTCTTAACAAATCTTTTAAAATAAAACGCTATAAATTCCTTTATCTTTGCGACTTGTACGCTTTATTTGGCGTATTGATTTTTTTCTGCTCAATAAATTACCTTTTGATGTCAACTATACCGCAAACCTATTCTAAGTGGACTACTTTGGTCTTGCTTCTTTTTTTACAGATTGCTGTTTTTGCCGCAAGGCCTTATACGCTTACCGTAAAGTATTCTGATTGCCTTCCGGCAAAATTAATGCTTTATGAATTTAATGGAATCTCTTTTACCATTATTCAAACCCAAAAACCGTCAGCAGACTCGACCTTCACCTTCAAGGTCAATACGAAGACTCCAATCATGTACTTTGTCGGACAACAGCCCAACGTCGTCAAACCCGTCGTCTTTGGTTTAGATAAAAAAATAGCTTTACGGCCTCAATGCCGGCAAATTCGAAAGGCTGCATTTGCTCCGGAAAGCTTCAACAGAAAAATAGAAATCTTACTGCAAGAAGCCAAACAATTTCCTATAAAAGAACAGGCCATACGGAGCAAAGTTAAGCGTGATGCCGGTGTCCAAAAACTCAAGGAAGCCTTCCAACCCCTAGACGCTGAGAAACTGGCTTGGGCCAAATCAAAAAAAGAAATCCATCCCTATCTCGGACACATGGCCAACTTGAGCCTTTACTTGAGCTTCTTGAATAATGACATGAACTACGGCGCAGAACTAGAGTATTTTGCCAGAGAATATTTTCATTATGCAGACTTCAAGAATCCGGCCTACAATAATATTCCCATGGTTTTTGATGCCTTCCAAACCTATGCCGCAACCCTGAATCGCTATCGACAAGAAGATGCCCTAAAACAAATTTACATTGAAGATTTATTAGAAAAAATACCTACTGATTCTAAAACCTACCGCTATGCACTGGGTGGCGTCACCATGGCTTTTAGAAACAAGAACAAAGACTTGTTTAGCCACTTTGGCAAACTTTACATCCAAAAATACAAAACTAAGAAACCGGATCCGTCTGTCATCGCTCTCGAAAGGATGCTTCATGCAGAGCACAACTTGGACATTGGAAAAGTTGCTCCGGATTTTGAGTTGAATGACACAAAAGGCAATCCACTCAAGCTGTCCAGCCTTCGCGGCAAGGTGATTTTACTTGATTTTTGGGCTAGTTGGTGCGGGCCTTGCCGACGAGAGAATCCAAATGTCAAACGGCTCTATGAAAAATACCACGATAAAGGATTTGATGTATTAAGCGTCAGCTTAGACCGCAAACGGGCTGCTTGGCTAAAGGCCATAGATGATGACGGCTTGCCTTGGCATCACATCAGCGACATCAAAGGTTGGCAGTGTGAAGCCGCCCAACTGTACAAAGTACGCTCCATCCCGGCTACATTTTTATTAGATAAAGACGGAAGGATTATTGCCAAAGGGCTGCGCGGGCCTTTGCTTGCGCAAAAATTAAAAGAAATTTTTGGGGAATAATGAAGCCTTCCTTTCTGAAAAAAATCTTTTGGGGGCTTGGCTGCTTGGCTCTAATTTTGAGTTGTCAAAATACACCCACACCCAAGCCTACGCCTGTAGTCAAAAAGATGGTCTCCCCACCCAAGAAGAAGGCCAAGAAGCGCTCTTATCCCAGGCTTCCCGGCTTTATCAATATCCAAGCTTTGGATCCAACCATCGTATTGGATATCCGGTATGCGACGACGGAGAATTTTACGGGAGAAGTCATTTATGATTGTCCGGCCTGCTATCTGCGGCCGGATGTAGCACAAGCCTTGGCATCTGTCAACCGGAAACTACGAAAAAAAGGAATCGGTATCAAGGTTTTTGATTGCTATCGCCCACGTCCTGCCCAACAAAGACTCTGGGACAAAGTGCCTAATCCCAGCTATGTAACCCCACCCGCCAAAGGCTCTATGCACAATCGGGGGATGGCCGTGGATTTGACTATTTTTGATATCAAGGCTATGCGTGAGCTGTATATGGGTTCGTCGTATGATTTTTTTGGATTGAAAGCACATACGGACTATACCGGGCTTTCGCAAAAAGTAATTGACCATCGAAAAATATTACATGATGCTATGATTGAAGCCGGGTTTCGGGGTATTCGTACCGAATGGTGGCATTATTATTTTAAGGGGCCGATTGATGAATTGAGCAGCGTGGAGTGGGAGTGTAGGTAAGCTTTTACCGTCTGCTTTAGCTTTTACCGTCTGCTTTAGCTGACGGATAAAAACTAAGTGGGAAGCCGGCTTTAGCCGCATTTTTTTATTTTTTTGGGTAACCAAATGGGGCTAAAGCCCCTA
>JALVCY010000401.1 GCA_027009605.1 Saprospiraceae bacterium | reverse complement strand
TAGGCTTATCGTTTCAAATTTTCCGCAAGGAAGATTTTGATCAAACAGCCCCCACCTTTCGGAAAATATGCCTAGACTATGCAGCCATTCGTTTTGTAGGCAATGAAATGACAGAAGCTCGTCTGGACTATGTTTTGTCCCGAGAGACTACCACCCACATCTTGGAATACCGGAGTCACAACCGGGTTTTTGGGTATATTTTCGTTTGTTTAGATGAAGAGATTTTGCATTATTGGTTTGCCTTTTTTGATGTACAACTCATGGAGAGCCATCCCATAGGCAAGTGGATGATGTGGTCAGCCATTGATTGGGCCAAGCAGAATGGCCGAAAATATGTCTATTTGGGCACCGCTTACAACAAAAAATCACTTTACAAAATCCGGGATTTTAAAGGGGCGGAGTATTTCGATGGGAGCGGCTGGAATACCGATACCAATCAGTTAAAAAACCTTTGCAAAACGGATGAACTCCCTAGAGACATTGACCGTTTTAAGGAGCAAACGTCTTTTGAGTTTTAATTATACACCATGCGACCAGCTTATGTCTTGCTGATTTTATTTTCGTTCCTGCCGGAGTACTTGCTTGCGCAAATAGAGACCCGGCCTATAGAGACACTCATCGTTCAAGACACCGGCCAAAGCCACATCCAACGATTCTTAACCCCTGCCAAAGACTTTAATAAAAAACGTTTTTACGCAAGTGTCGGAACCGGAGCAAGCCTATATGGCGCCTTCTCCATAGGCCTTTGGCAAGCTTGGTACAAAGACACCAAACTTAGCCGGTTTCACACTTTCAACGATTGGGACGAATGGCAGCAAGTGGATAAGTTCGGACATTTGTACACCGCCTATAATTATTCGAGATGGGCCTACCAGGGAGCACGGTGGACCGGCATGAAGCGCCGCCCCGCCGCCTGGGCTAGTGTAGGCGTGGGCATGTTGCTCCAAACAACCACCGAAGTCATGGACGGTTTTGCCCAAAAATGGGGATTCTCATACGGAGACATGGCTTTCAATGTCCTCGGCGGAAGCTTATTTTTGACACAGGAGTTGGCTTGGAAAGAACAGAGAATTACCATGAAAGTATCTTCCAATCCACAGACTTTTCCGGATTTAGTTTTTCACGGTGTTGGGCATCCCGGACAAATCTCTATCCAAGAACGCACCCGCAATCTCTATGGAAAAAGCTTTGCCGAAAGGTTTATCAAGGACTACAATGCGCAGGTCAACTGGTTTGCTTTTAACCTCCATTCTTTTGCCCCTGCTTCACGCATCCCGCCTTGGCTCAATATTGCAGTGGGATATGGCGCCGGCAATATGGTCGCCGGACACGGCTATGAGTGGACGGACAAAAATGGCTTGAAATACTCTGTTGACCCAAACGTCTTGCCGCGATATCGCCAATTCTTCTTATCCACCGACATCGAATTGAGCAAGCTCCCCATTAAAAACCGGGTACTCCGCACGCTCATTTGGGGGATTCACCACATCAAATTTCCGGGCCCGGCCTTGGAATACAATACGCTGGGGCAAGTGAAGATGCATTGGTTATTTTGGTAAATTTTGAAGAGAAGCCGCAAAACTATTCGTGTCGAAGGGATTGTATCTCGGCTTTTTCTTATATTTGACCCAAAAGAAAAGGATGAAACAATTTATTGGACGCTTCCTCTTGAAGCTATCCGGCTGGAAAATAACGGGAAGATATCCTTATGAGCTCAAAAAATTTCTTATTTTGGTCGCTCCACACACCTCTAATTGGGATTTTCCGAAAGGGATATTAGTGAACTGGAGCCAAAAGACAGATATTAAGTTTGTCGCCAAACACACACTGTTTAAGCCCGGTATAGGCTGGTTGTTCCGGATGCTAGGTGGTTATCCGGTGGATCGGACAAAGCGCACTAATTTTGCACAATCCGTCGTAGATATATTTAACTCCAAAGAAAATTTTGTCTTAACCATGACGCCGGAAGGCAAAAGGGCACGGGTCAATCGCTTTAAAACAGGCATTTATTTTATTGCAAAAAATGCAAATGTACCCATTGTACCAACCAAATTCGACTACGCAAACAAAGAAATCCACTTTGGCGAACCCTTTTACCCGACAGACGACCGAGAAAAGGATTTAAATTATTTGTGGGATTATTTTGTCGGAGTTCAGGGAAAAATCCCCGAAAATGGTATTTTTCCAAGAGAAGACTCTAACAAAAAACACACTTAATCGTTATTTTTAATATGATTCAGTATGAAAGGTCAAAGGAAAGAACTATTTTTTTAGCCAAAGTGATTCATGCTGAATTGTTACTATTAACATTTGCCTGCAAAGGCTTCAAAATCGAATCTCATGAAAAAGAATTATTCTACCATTTTGATGTGGATATTGGCTATCCCCATATTATTCACCCTTTTTTCTTATTCCAATGGATATGCGACTACTAAGCATGAAGGGATTACCGGAGCACCGGGTGACCGAACCACCGCTAGCGGGACGCCCGTGACTTGCCAAAAATGTCATGATGCGCCTGACCATTACCAAGCTTCTTTAGATATCTTCGCCACGGATGCGAATGGCCACAAAATACTCGGATACGCTCCGGGAGCGACCTACAAAGTCCATTTCAAAATCAACCATGCAGTTAACATTCCGGCCAAATATGGCTTTTTAGCGGTGGGACTCTTGGACAGCGACAACTCCGGCCTGCAAAATTTTACCGGATATTCGGCTAATGTAAAAGAAATCGTGGGCATCTTAGGCCGCAAATATTATGAGCACAACAATCCTTCCACCAACAACGAATTCACAGTGGACTGGGTCGCTCCGAATGCCGGCAAAGGCAGTGTAACCTTTTATGGAGTAGGCAATGCCACCGATGGCAAAAACACTCAAAGTGGAGACAGCCCTTGTCAAAACACCTTAAAATTGACCGAAGGCCTTTTGCTGAGCAATAAGACTCCTATTAGACTGGATGGCGTCCAAGTCATGGGCAATCCAAGCCGCGATGTCATTCAAATTTCTCTACTCAATCAGGTGCCCGGTGATGCACACGTCCGGTTATTTGACTTGAATGGACATCAAGTGCTTGCGCAAAAAAAGCAACTTTCAGCCGGTCAAAACGAAATGGAGCTCAACGTTGGACATCTCTCTAGCGGTGCTTATATTCTTTCTATCCAAACGAAAAAAGGACAAGTGGCCAAGAAAGTATTGTTGATGGACTAAACCATCTTCATCCAAAAAACAAAAGCCAAATTATGAATCATAATTTGGCTTTGTTTTTTGTTTTCTTTTCCCTAATTCTTAAAAAAATGCATCTTTGACAAATCCCGTAAAAAATGAGTATTTCCAAGAATAATGCAAAATATTTAAATCCATAAAGTCCCCATTTCCAAAGCTATCATGCTAACATAAGTCGTATAAAAATAAATTTATATATCTCGGTTCGGCGCAGTAGGAGGCTGTCCACACTTCCGCTTTGTGTCTGCTTTAGCTTTTACCGTCTGCTTTAGCTGACGGATAAAAACTAATTGGGAAGCCGGCTTTAGCCGCATTTTTTTATTTTTTTGGGTAACCAAATGGGGCTAAAGCCCCTAGTAGTTTTGCTTCTTGTCGGCAAAATAAGCCCAAAGCTTGGCACTAAATCTCGCCGGTACTTCCGAATTCATTCGGGAGACAGAGCGCAAGCTTATTTCAGCCAAATAAATTTGGCTGCTACCAAGTCAATGGGGCTAAAGCCCCTAAGAGTTTTGCTTCTGACCCCGTTGGTTAAAACCAACGGTAAAGTAAAACCAACAGTAAAGCAATGAAAATCTACCTGACTATATATTGATTTTTATCATACAACTTGTGTTTGTACGGTAGCATTTCCAAAGGGGATTTTTTGTTTTTTTTTATGGCAGAATCATTAAATATTTGGTATCACTTTGTTCATTAGAATTTATTTTCAACTCGGTCTGTCACGGGATTTGTCAAAGAATCAAAAAAATAAGCTTTTTGGAGTGGACTCACCGTCACACCACCTACTACATATCCAAGTAATTCATCAAACTATTATAGTTGTCTTGCAAAGAATCCATAAAATCGTCGCTAACAAAAGAGGCTTTGATCTGATACCCAAAACGATGAAAAGTACTCAGGATACCCCCTAGATCTTGACTTCGATCCAGCTTCAGCATGACATCAACCATCTGACTTTCCGGCCGGCTACCTACAAAAAAGCTTAGAATTTTGGCATTTTCGCCTTCGACAATACGAGCTATTTCATGCATAGAGTACTCATGTCGTTGCATCTCCAAGACAATCACCCCGCCGGGTTCTACAAACGAAGCCATTTTGGAAAAACTAATCAGCACATCTTGCATTCGTATCGAGCCGATATAATTATTTTGGTTATCAACCACCGGGATAAGCGTCAGTTCTTCGGCGCCCATCACGCGCATCACTTCAAACAAGTGATCGGTATCCGATACAAAAGCTTTGCGCAAAGATAGCGGATTAGAACCGATTGGCTCATCCAAGTTAAAGCTCAAAACATCATCTTCGGAAATGACTCCCAACAACTGCCTATGGTTCACAATAGGTAAGTGCCGGATGTGGGCATCCACCATTTGTGCAAGCGTCTCCGTCCCGGTATCGGATGTTTTTAAGGGAGTTACTTCGGTTGATATTAATTGCTTGGCAAACATTTATTCAAATGGTTTTTGGCAAAACAACTTTTTTGCCCTTACGTTCATTTGGATAACGTATAAACGTCGAGCCATGTTCCTTATAAAAATGTTAAAATAAGATGTAACTATTTAGGTATCCACTATTTTGGTCAAAAAATGTCCTTTTTGCGCCTGTTTTTGCTAAAATTTTCTCACGTAGGGACGCACGGCCGTGCGTCCCTACGTCAACATACACAAAAATGCCTATTTTTTGCCTTAAAATAGGAGCACCTAAACAGTTACAATAAGATTTTCTTCCGTTCTTCTTCAAACTCCAGCTCCGTCAACAATCCCCGGCTTTTCAAAATATCCAATTGCTTCAGTTTTTCCAACATTTCGGGGCTTAGGCTTTCTTCCTGCTTTTCATGCACTCTCTTGTATCCGGCTTTCGCAAAATCCAAAAATTCATCCAGAATACGCAAGTAAGCCAAAGACGGATTATGCTCTATTTCGTCAAATTTATCAAAACCATGATACACCGCCAGCTCCAAATACTCAAATCCCTTCGCCGTTTCTTCTTTCATCGAATAGAGGCAAGCCAAGTCAAATAATAACCGGGGATGTGCCGGCGCCAAAGCCAAGGCTTCCAAATACTTTTGCTCTGCTTCACCAAATTGATAGTCTTTAAAGAGCTTTAAGCCTTCTGCATATAACTTCTTAAACTTCACCTTCTTTTGCGCTCTGGACGTCAACTCTCTATTGGACACACGACGCTCCGGTTGTACCTGATGACGTTCTTTTACTCTAGGGTCTCTCCTCCTTTTTGACCGATGGGCTTTATGTCTTCTACGGCTGACGTTGCCGTCCAAACTATTGTATCTGGCATCGAATTTTTCTTCAGACATCGTAAGGAGTACAATGGCATCGACGATAGAAAGCAAAAAGGGGATGCCGGTTGCGGAGAAAACAGCATAGAGCACCCCTAAAAAAACTTGCCCAAGATAAAACTTGTGCACACCAAATACACCCAAAAAGATGGCCAATAATGCAGCGGTATTCTTCTTTTTCATTTTTGTGATTGTGTTTTTTGGTTCTCTAATACTTAGACCGGGATGATTAATTGAGCGCATTATGTTCGTTTTTCATTTACTTTACTAACGCAAAATAGCACCCAAAAGCCTCTAAAAATCGGGATTTTCTACTAAAAGGAGCGATTTGCCGACAGATAGCTGGATTTACTCCCAAAAATTAGATAATGGATTTTGCTCCTTATCTCAATTCCCGACTGTGGTCACTTGGGGGCTTGGACTCCTAATTGGATTTTAGCCCCAAAATAATGAGACATTGGACACAATCCAAACGCAAAACAGCAGAAATACCACAAAAAAGAGACTTTTTTAACCAAAATGAGTCGTGTGGAGTCGTTACTCATTTTTTATCCCTAATTTTGCAGGCATAACTCAAAGCCATTTTGCAATACAAAAAAAGACTCTTTGCTTGGATAACTATTCTATTAGCAGTCTCCTGTACACGTGAGACCAAGCGAATGGATGATTATGCGGTACAAGGCATTGATATTTCGCACCATCAACAGATTATTGATTGGAACAAAGTCGCCGACCAAGATATTGACTTCGTTTTTGTCAAAGCCACCGAAGGTAGCGAACACCAAGACACACTTTTCCCAAAATTCTGGAATGACATTAAAAAAGCCGGTTTGGTTCGGGGAGCCTACCACTATTTTAGCCCCTATTCTTCTGCCGAAGAGCAGGCCAAGCATTTTATCCAAACCGTCCAGCTCGAAAAAGGAGACTTACCTCCTGTCTTAGATGTCGAAATCATGGACAAAGACCAAAACGCTTCGCCCCGGCAAAGTGCACTCCGCTGGCTACAACTAATTGAAAAACATTATAACGTAAAACCCATCATCTATACCTACCAAAAATTCTACTTAGCCCACTTCACCGGAGAAGAATTCAAGGACTATCCCATCTGGATAGCCCGGTATAATTCTCCTAACAATCCGCCATTTATACCATTTGGCCGCCATTGGTCGTTTTGGCAATATGGAAACTGTGGACATTTAACCGGCATCAAAGGATGTGTGGATTTTGATGTCTTTCACAGTGATAGAGAAAGTTTTGAAAAATTATTATACCAATCTACATCGACGGACTCTGCCGGTGTACAAAAAGCATTGTGATGTTTGAGAAATCAATAAAAATCAGCCTAGTTTTTCTTTTTGCCTTGGGACTTTCCTTTTCCGGAATGGCTCAGGGCATTGAATTTTTTCATGGCACGTGGCCGGAAGCCTTACAAAAAGCCAAAGAAGAAGGCCGCATGATCTTTGTGGATGCCAATACTTCTTGGTGCGGTCCCTGTAGAAGGATGGCTAAAAATGTATTTACGCAAGAGAAAGTAGGCGATTTCTTTAATAGCCGTTTTATCAATATGAAAGTTGACATGGAAAAAGGAGACATTGATTTTCGTAAAGCTTTTCACGTAAGGGCTTATCCGACCTTGTTCTTTATTGATGAAAATGGCCAAGTCGTCAAGAAAAAAGTTGGCGGACAACAGGCAGAAAGTCTCATCAAATTGGGACAAGAAGCCTTAGCTCTATACGATAATATCGACGACATGAATGACCTTTTTGAACAAGGGAAAAGAGACGCCGCTTTTTTACGCAAGTATGTCAAAGCCCTAAATAACGCCGGCAAACCAACCGCAAAAGCCGTAAATATCTATTTGCGCCGGCAAAAAGACCTTTCTACTCCGGAAAATTTACTTTTTATTTTCGATGCCGTCCAAAGCGCAGACTCCAAGGCCTTCGATTTGTTAATCGAACATCGAAAAGATATCGAAAAAATAAAATCCCCCAAAGCCGTCAAAGACTTAATCAAAAGGGCTTGCAAACAAACTGTAAAAACAGCTATCGAGTTTCAGGACGAAAACTTGCTCAAAGAAGCCAAGTCCAAAATGAAAAAACACTATCCGGAGATGGCTAAACCGTTCAAATATCAAGCAGATTTAAGTTATTTTGCAGCGACCAAAAACGAAGCGGAATACCTAAAATGTGCTAAAAAATACGCCAAAAAAATAGTCAAAAAGAATGCCTTCGAGCAACACAAATTGGCTACAGATGTATATTCTGCGTTTCCGGCAAGTCCTAAAGCAACCAAACTAGCCGAAGAACTCGCAGAAAAAGCAGCCCAAACCGGGGGATTATGGGAATACTATTTTACTTACGCCCAACTCTTAGCCAAAAACAACAAGAAAAAGGAAGCCATCCAAACAGGGGAAAAGGCCTTGGAAATCGCTCAAACACAAAAAGCACCTATCGGTAGAATCCGGATGTTTTTGAGTAAATTGAAGGCGGAAAGATAGCGTAGGGGCTTTGGGCTTTGGCTTGGGTTGTGGTTTGCTCTTGACTTCATCATTCGTTATTCGGGATTCTGCATTCGATATCCTCTTTGGTTTTTGGTTGAGAAGGTTGAGACGTTCGCCTTCGGCTCTCTAGGTTGAGAACTCGTCCCGATTACTATCGTGGATGCGGACTTCGTGGTTGAGTGCTTCGCAGGTTGAGATGATTTGGGTTTTTGATTTGGATTTTACTTTAGTCTTGGCTATTTGGATTTCTGTTTGGTTTTTAGTTGAAGAAGTTGATTCGCTCGCAGGCTTCGCTAGTTGATTCGCTGCGCTAGTTGAGAAAGATTTGGGTTTTTACTTGAGTTTTTACTTCATTATTCGGCATTCGGCATTCTACATTCGATATTCTGTTCAATTGCCTGCGGCGTTCAAGGGGCAAGATCTCTTTCCTGCCTACCCGTTACACCGTTACACCGTTATACCGTTACACCGTTCTTTGCCTGCAGCGTTCAAGGGGCAAGATCTCTTGGCTGCCTACCCGTTACACCGTTACACCGTTATACCGTTATACCGTTCTTTGCCTGCGGCGTTCAAGGGGGCGTTCTCTTGGCTGCCTAGCCGTTAGACCGTCATACCGTTACACCGTTACACCGTTACAAAGGCTCAGCCAAAGAGAACAAAATTTTGTTTAAGCTGTACTAGTAAGCTCTATGTAACTACTCGTCAACAGAGTCGTTTGACCGGACTCATGAGCCTTTGAAATGACATCAAAAAAAACATCGAAAGAAATTCTTCGGTTGGCTATTCCGAATATTTTGACCAATATCTCTGTCCCTTTACTGAGTTCAGTAGATACGGCGTTGATGGGGCGATTTTCGGCGGAGCATCTGGGGGCGGTTGGGATTGGTTCCATGATATTTAACTTTTTATATTGGAATTTTGGCTTTTTGCGGATGGGCACGGTAGGCATCACCGCACAAGCCTATGGAGCAAAAGATGAGGCCCAAATGATTCATACGATTGGTAGAGCCTTACTTTTAGCCTTTATCGTATCAGCCGGATTGCTCATGCTACAAATTCCTATCCGTTCGGCTATGGTTTATTTGATGCAGACAAGTGACGCACTTACCCCATTCGTTTATCGCTACTACGATGTGCGTATTTGGGCTGCCCCTGCGACATTGGGTTTATATGGTCTTTTTGGCTTTTTTTTCGGGATGCAAAATGTGATAATTCCCCTGATTTTGACCATTTTCATCAATGTGGTGAATATTGTTTTAAGCTATCTTCTGATTTATCACTTTGGGATGAATGTCGAAGGCGTGGCTTGGGGTACCGTCATCGCTCAATACAGCGGACTAGGCTTCGGCTTACTTTTTTTTGTAAAAAAATACCGCTTTTTGTTTCCTGCCTTTCGGCAAAAAGTTTGGTTGGAGCTAGCTCCCTTAAAGACCTTTTTTAAGATTAACCGAGACATTTTTATACGGACATTGAGTCTTTCGACAACTTTCTTTTTCTTCTATAGCCAATCTGCCCGTATGGGGGACTATGCGCTTGCCGCCAATGTAGTTTTGCTACAATTTCTGAATTGGATGTCTTTTGGAGTTGACGGCTTTGCCTATGCGGCGGAAGCTCTCGTCGGGCGCTACAAAGGAGCACAAGAACAGGAAACACTGGAGCGCACCATTCGACATTCTTTTTATTGGGGAATGGGGCTAGCCTTCCTCTATAGTCTGGTCTATTGGTATTGGGGAGACGCCTTGCTTTCTATTTTCACCAACCAACAAGAAGTCATGGACTACGCCCAATCTTTACTATTTTGGGTCATCCTTTTGCCGGTTCTAGGGACACCTTCCTATATTTGGGATGGCGTCTTTGTGGGACTAACGGCTTCGCGAGCGATGCGCAATACGATGATTATCGCCTTTTTGGCATTTTTGCTTACTTTTTATTTGACACGGACACAGATGGGGATTCATAGTCTTTGGTTGAGCTTAATGGTCTTCTTAGTGCTAAGGGGTATCGGCCAGGCGTGGCTCTATCGAAAAGGTCTAAGGTAAAGGAACGAGGGTTGACAATAGTTTTAGTTGAATTCTCCTGAAGGTATCCCATTCCACAATCCCCCGATAAAATCATCTCGGGGCATTACAAACCG
>JALVCY010000400.1 GCA_027009605.1 Saprospiraceae bacterium | reverse complement strand
TTATGAACAATGGGCTACACTACGAACACCATCTTTTCCCGGGTCAAAATTATTGGGAATTAAAGCCCACTCCGGAACCGGATAGAACCAATAAATGGTTTCATCTAATAGATGGAATTAGATATATTTTCAGCAAATCATGAAGACGCTCATTAGACATATCACGAAGTATGATGCCTACTACTTTTGGGGAACCATCGCAGTCTTGGTATTATCTTTTGGTTTTTTGAAAAAGCCCGGATTTGACGGCTCTTTTGAGTCCATAGGCATCAAGGAAAATCACTACATCCATGATTTAAAATATATTGACTCGCTTTTTCATGAAGACCGGAAGATATTTGTAGAAGTGATTCCAAAGGACACCACACTGTCCGTTTTAATGTCAGACATGAATCAATTCGAGCAAAATCTAAAACAAAATTTTGACACCATTTCATTTAGGTCGGTACTCAAGCTGTCTCGGCTTTTTTACAACCACAAGCAAAGAAAAAAAATTCCGGTATCCAAAGCTTTAGCTAAATTCTCCCAAATACCCCTATTCAAAGATTTAATCGGGCGAGACAAAAAATCATTTTTAGTCATTCTAAGCGTGCATCCGGATTCCGCAAAAATCGTCGTTGACAAATATCAAAAATCAATCGAATCCACTGATTTTCAAGGAGTTGCGCACTTAAACGTAACCAGTGAATTTCATATTGAAGACACTATTAATGAAGTGCTGATACATGACTTAGGGCGTATTATTTTGGGTATTTTGATTTCCTTTATATTGATTATGCTGCTGGCTTATCGAAGTCTCTTTAGCATCATTTACTTGATGTTTATTGTGATTTTAACTTTGGTGGCAACGTTCTTTGTTTTTCAACAATTTGATTTGCCCTTCAATTTGATTACTTTAATGGTCTTGCCGGTCGTCGTTGTGCTGTCCGTCGCAGATGGGGTGCATTTGTTGACAGGGATGGGTACTGTGGACTCTGCACTTCCCAAGAAAGAGCGGATTCAATTGGTCTATCACAAATATATGCTTCCATCCTTTTTGACTTCCTTGACCACCGCAGTAGCCTTCCTGACCTTGGGTTTTAACGACACTGCCAGCGTAGTCGATTTGGGCCAAATTACCGGAATTTCAGTTCTAGTATCTTATTTGATTTGCTATCTGACTACTCCATTTATCTTTAGAAAGTGGTATCGCCCCGGCCGGATAAATCAAGGATTTTTTGTTGTGACCAACTTATTTCATAGCCGAGTAAAGCTGTTTTCCTATTTGTTATTTCCGTTGATTGTTGTTGCCATTTTCTTAATTCCTAAGTTACGATTTAAAAATGATTTTGAAATATTCCTACCGCTTCACTCCGAAGCCAAAATCCAACATGACGAAATCAAGAACCAATACTATTCTCAAGCGGCGATAGAATTGGCCTTTCGGCTAAAAGACACTTTAAACAAGTCAGCTACTTTGACCCATCTAACTCACCAACTGGAACAAATCGATGGCGTTAACTTAGTCAGAAGTGTGGCTACCAATACTTTCGTAAAAGGGAATTTCATGATTCCAATAGACATTTCTAAATTCTCGGGATATAAGAAAAGGTTTGAAACTAAGAATGGATTGGAGCAAAGAATGCAAGTTCGAGTAACCGACCCCAACAGAATCCCGGAGATAGAAAATGACTTGCGTAAAACATTGAAAGACAAGAAGTTATCAGACATTCGTCTAACCAGCCCGGCTTTGATTTTTAGTTATGTCAACAAGGAAGTTGCCCGATCTCTAATTCGGTCACTTGTCTTTTCCACGCTATTTTTAATTATTGTTTTTTACTTCTTGACCAAAGACTTGACCCAAGCACTCATTGGTATGTTCGCGAATATTGTGCCTCTATCGGTTATCGTAATCATCTTTGTTTGGTTCGACTTAAATATTAATATTGTCACAGCCATGACGGCGGTGATTTGTATTGGATTAATTGTCGATGATACCATTCATGCATTTTACCGAAAGGTAGTTTTGAAAGAATCTTTAAACGAGCTTGGATTTGGGATGCTAACGACTACCATTATTTTGGTCGTAGGATTTGGGATGTATGCGATTAGTAGTATTAAGCCTATTGTTATTTTTGGTTTAGTATCATCTGCTGTTTTTGTGATTACTTTGATAAGCGATTTGACGCTTTTGTTTTATTTATTGGAAAAATATGAACACACGAAAAAGAAAAAAGAACTGAATGCCTAAGACAGATAAAATATTATTGAGTGGCAATGCAGCTGTGGCTTATGCGGCGATGGATGTAGGCGTGGCCTTCTTTAGCCACTATCCGGGCTCGCCGGTTACGACCATTGAATCCTCCTTGAAGAAGCTGAAAGACCAATATCATTTACCGGTCATCTTCAATGATGCACTCAATGAGCACGTGGCAGCACTTTCTGCTATGGGAGCCAGTTTTGCGCAAGCCAAATCCATGTTGGTCATGAAACATGTAGGCCTAAATATTGCGGCCGACCCGCTAGTCTATGCCGGTTACAGCGGAGTAAAAGGAGGCATGGTAGTTATCGTCGGTACTGACCCCGGCGCCAATTCCAGCACAGGCGAACAAGACGTCCATTGGTATGCCAAGGCGTTTAATTTTCCATTGTTTGAGCCTACGAATATCCAAGAGATTTATGAGCAAGTTTTCGAAGCCTATACTTTATCTCAGCAGTATGAGATACCGGTGTTTATTTTTATTCCTGTGGAACTAGCCCATACAGTGGCATCCGTCCAACGGTTGCCGGCGAAGAAAAATAAGCTAAATTTTAGATTTGAGAAAGACCGAAAAAGTTACATCAATGTTGGGCAACGCGCCGTTAAAAATCATGAAATTCTTTTAGACAAAATCAAGCAAATTGCCAAGCTAAAAACCGGAACGACATTTTTTAATTCTAAAGCTAAATTTGGAATCATCACCCGCGGTTTGGCATTCGGCTATGTTTTAGAATCCATTCTAAAATTGGGTCTGCAAGAACATGTCCACCTGTTGCAGATGGAGCGTGTCTATCCGATAAATCAAGATATTATTATTTCTTTTGCCAAAAACAAAACAGAAGTTACTTTTATTGAAGACCAGGATGGCTTCTTAGAAATCATGGTTAAACAACTGTGTTTCAATGAGTTAGATTGCACTATTCACGGCAAGGATATTTTTCCGGCCTATGGCGCCCTGCGCCTTGATTCGATTCAGTATTACCTTTCGGAAAAATTTTCATTGCCGGTCTCGAAGCCTCAACAATGGAATTTTGATGTGGAAGAGCGACTCGGCACTTTCTGCGAAGGCTGTCCACATACTGCTTCTTATTATGCCATATTTGATGCGCTGGACGGTGTTGATTTTGTACTTGGTGGAGACATTGGTTGTTCTTCATTGCCCCCGTTTCGAGCGGATTGGCTATTGTGCATGAATGCCGGTATCGGCGTATCGCAGGGAATAGCCCTAGTGAGTCCAAATCAGTTGGTCATTTCGACAGGAGGAGATGGCAGTTTTTTTCATGGCGGGATGATTTCGCTGCAAAGCGCCGTGGAAAATAATATTAATTTAATTCACATTGTTTTTGATAACCAATACGTAGCCATGACCGGTCATCAGTATTCTCCATCTCAAGGAAATGGTTTTCAGGTGGAGCATTTTTTGGAAGCAATTGGAGTGAAGTGGTTTCAAGTAGTTGATGTATTTGAAAAAGATGGCTTGCAGAATGCGATAAAAACAGCAGCTACCCAAACGGGTGTACGGGTTATATGGGCGAAAGGGGCCTGCGCCTTAGTGACCGCATCCGAACGAGGTAAAAAGGCTTATGAGTACAAAGTTTTTATCGATTCCGACCGGTGCGGAGATTGCACTATTTGTTATGAAAAATTAGCCTGCCCGGCCATCCAAAAAGATGAACATGGATTTTTCTTTTCTGATGAGCACCTATGTGTACGCTGTGGCGTATGCAAAAATATTTGCCCGAAAGAAGCCATTTCATTCATTTCTAATTAAGATAAACCAATGAAAGAAGAAAGAAATATTTTAATTGCAGGACTTGGCGGCCAAGGCGTCAATACTTTGTACGCTATCCTTCAATCGCTACTTTTAAAAGCGGGATTTTCGAGCAAAGGCGCCATCTTCAAAGGCGGTGCTCAAAAGCGAGGGAGTGTCTATGCCATGATCCGGATCGTCAAAGATGGTACTTTAGAAAATCATTTCTCCCCCATGATTCCGGAAGGGCAATTAGACGTTCTAATCGCTCTCGAAGCCTATGAAGCCTTGCGCTACAGCCGGTTTTATCATCCCCAAACTTCCCTATTAGTAAACAACCACCGCGTCCCCTTTTTCAATGAAAGATATCAGAAAAAAACAAGCCCAGACCCCATAAAAACTTTACAAACTCATTTTAAAAACCTTATCATTCAAGACTTCAACTCCCTGAGTATGAATCTATTAGAAACCCGAAAGATGGTTAATATCTTGATGGGATTAGCGGCCATTGAACAAAAATGGATTCCTATCGAGCCCACTGATTTTTTAGATGCTGCCCAACAAAAACTAAGTTTGCCATATAATGACATGCTGATTTTAATGAAGGAAATAAACGTTTAACAGCCTACAAAATAAAGTAACACCCCAAAAGACTAAAAACTTAAAAACTAAAGTCATGATTAGAGATAAAAAGAAAATAGCCGATTATTGGCATTTTGACACCAACAAGAATAAGGTCATTTGTCATCTATGCCCTAGAAATTGCCAACTCAAAAACGGGCAAGACGGATTCTGCCGGGTTCGCGGTAATATTGAGAATACCTTGTACTCTTTTAACTATGGCAAATCCATTGAAGCGACTTTGGAGACCATCGAAACAGAAGCAGTCTATCACTATCGACCCGGTGCCAAAATTTTGAGTTTAGGGAATATTGGCTGCATGATGGCTTGTAGTTTTTGTCAAAATTGGCAAACGTCCCAAGTCAAGCATCTCAACACTTCCAATGTAAAATTATACACGCCACAGGAAGTGGTCGATAAGGCATTAAAAAATAATATTGATATTATTTCTTGGACTTACAATGATCCGGTTGTTTGGCAAGAATTTGTCGTAGAAACTTCTATTTTGGCGAAAGCTAATGGAATCAAGACCTTATATAAATCTGCTCTGTATATTGAATCAGAACCCTTGGCCGAATTAATAGACGTGATTGATATCTTTAGTATCTCCCTAAAATCAATGGACGACAATCTATATCGAAAGGTCTCCAAGGGTCGTCTGCAACCCGTCTTGGACGGTATTAAGCAAATCGCTAAAAGTGGTAAACACTTGGAAATCAGCCAGTTAGTCGTCACCGGATTGAACGATACGCCGGAAGATGCCATCAAAACAGCCAAATGGATTGTCAAAAATATCGGGACTAAGATTCCTTTACATTTTGTGGCTTACCATCCTTCTTTTGAATATCATGAACCGAGAACCGGCACAGAGAAATTATTGGAAGCAAGAGATTTGGCTTTGGCTGAAGGCATTGAATACTCGTATTTGGGGAATATCTATCATAATGATGTGAGTAATACAGTCTGCCCTTCTTGTGGACATATACTGGTTCAACGATTTGGTTTAACCGTTCATAATCGCGGATTAGACGATAACAATCACTGTACCAATTGTGGTCAAGCTTCTCCGATAACCGGAGCCGCCGCTATGAAAAAAAACACCAAAATAAGCAAGCCGCATAGGCAATTAAATTATAATTGGGAAAATGGAATTAACAGTATTCATATCTTGATGAATGAGCAAAATACATCGAGACACCTAACCATCCAGCGCATACCTTCCGGAGAAACAGACTATTATGAAATGAACGAAGGTGTGGATCGTCTGATTATTTCTCGCTCTTTGGATGACGAAACAGGAATCCTTATCGGCCTGGACAAGAATATGAACATCCGGGTTTTGCCGGTTTTGGATCGTGCCCATTTTCCTGTGTAATGGCTCTAACAAGCATCCTTATTGGGAAATAAAAAAGCCTTCTATTTGTCAAAATAGTCGCGCTGAATAATTCTGCTTAACAAAAAAAATAGCCAAACGGCTCGTACTTATGAAAAAAACAACAAAATCACTTCATGCTAAAGTGGACACATCCAATGACGCGCCCATCTCAACGCCTATTTATCAGGCTAGTGCATTTGAAGCGCATTCAGATTTCTTTTACTCTCGCAAAAACAACCCAAACGTCGAAGAATTTGAACAAGCCGTTGGACTCCTAGAAGACACGAAACATGCCTTGGCGACCACGACCGGAATGTCTGCCGTAACGATGACTCTACACTTATTAAAACCGGGTCAGCATTTGATTATTAATAAATTTTTGTATGGTTGTTCCTACAAATTATTCCAATGGTTTTGTAATCAATATCAAATAAAATTATCTATTTTAAACCTTTCGGATAAAGATAAATGGGATGAATTACCGATGGCGGATATGGTCTTTTTTGAGACCCCAACCAACCCATTTTTATACACCGTTAATATTGAAAAAATTTCCGCTCTTTTTAAAGCCAAGAACAAAGACACGTTGATTGTGGTAGATAATACTTGGGCGACCCCGTTATTTCAACAACCTTGCAAGCACGGTGCAGATATTTCTTTGCATAGTGCAACCAAATATTTTGGCGGGCATAGCGATGTAATGGGCGGTATCATCTTAACCGATAATGAGCTGATTTACAATGACTTATTATCCAATCGCTTTTATTTTGGCTCGAATCTGGGACCTTACAGTGCTTGGCTGTTACGAAGGAGCTTATTTACGTTGGACGTCCGGCTGGCCAAGCATAAGACAACGACTTTAGAATTAAAAGAGTTCTTGGAGAAGCGGAAGGAAGTGGCTCGCATTTATTATCCGGATGTGGATGGGATTCAATTAACCGATTACGCCACTTTAATATTTTTTGAATTAGCGGAAGAATTTAAGGACAAATACACGCAACTGGCACAATCACTCTACCTGTTTAGCACCGGCACAGGAATGGCTTGCGTAACGTCGATGATTGCCCAACCCTTTTCGGGAAGTCATGCTTCGATGGAATATAGTGAAAGACATGAAATGGGTTTGGATGAGCGATTGGTTCGGTTAAGTTTTGGCTTAGAGGACGTACAGGATTTGATGTCCGATTTACGCCAAGGATTGGATGCTTTGCACGACTAGGATGAAAAAACAACGGCTACATGATTTGGATGCTTTGCGAGGAGTGATGATGCTTTTGGGCATCGTATTTCATTCGGCGGTTTCTTTTTTGATTTATCCGGTTCAGGAGTTTTGGCCCTATAAGTTTTCGGAGAATCATGTTTTTTTTGATGTCCTGTTGACTTTGATTCATTTATTTCGGATTCCTGTATTTTTTATTATTGCGGGCTATTTTATGTCTATGCAATTGGATAAATATGGGGGAAAGCAAGCTGCCCTAAAGCGTATAAAGCGAATCGTCGTCCCCTTTATTTTTTCTATGCTTTTTTTAGCGCCTTGGGTAAGCTATGGTTTTGGGGTACTGGCCTACGGGGAGACATGGCATGGACTCAATGGTGTGCGTCCCTACCTATTATTACCGAAGTCCGGAACGGTACATTTTTGGTTTTTGTATTATTTAATTTTTTACAACTTAATACATATTCTTTATGCCCAATTTCTTGCCGGCAAGACTAAGTATCCGGCCACTTCCGACACCGGAGCTTTGGTTCGTTTATTTTTAATTCAAGTAATTATTTTGTTTGTTTTTGGCAATCAGAGCATCCACGGGGATTATTCCTTTTTACCGGCGGTGGGTTCCGTTTTGTATTTTTTGATGTATTATTTATTTGGGATATGGGCTTATCGGCATTATGACACTTTTGTGGATTGGACCACTATTACCTTTCGGAAAATGTTGATAGCTTTGGGTCTCTTACTGGGATATTTATCGTTTCGAGACCATGAGCGTTATTTTTCGCACGGAATCTGGCACTATTTTGAGTCGATTTTAACCATATCGGTTGCTTTTAGCCTAATTTTGGTCATTTTTGGTTTATTCCGGAAATTTTTCTCGCAAGAGCAAAAATGGGCTCAATCTATGGCGAAAGCATCTTACACGATATATCTGGTACACCTGCCCATCTTGGTTTGGCTTCTCTATATATTCAGAAATAAGGTAGCCAATCCATTTTTATTTTTTGGATTACTGATGATTTTGACGACCTTGAGTTCGGTGTTGGTTTATCTTATTTTAGACTGGTTAAAAATAACCAAAAGATTGTAAGAAACAGAGCCTAACCATTGCTTATGGTTATCCCATCAAGTATATTTGCAACTCTTTAATTTTAAAGTAACTGTTCAGCACGTTTTTTTTGGCTAAAAAGGCTCTTTTGATTGCCAAAGCAGCCGTACTGAGTAGTCAACACACAAAAACTAAATCATGAAATTTAAAATTGTTTTATTTCTAATGGCTGTAAGCCTTGTAACCTTGTCTTCATGCAAAAAAGACACTCCTGAACCGGATTTGGCTGAGAAAGTAGTGAGCACCTATGTCGGAGATTTTCAATCAAGTACTTTTCAAAGCGTCGGTTATAAGGTTACCGTAACCAAAGTGAACAACACCAAAATCAAAATCACGCCGGAAGATAACCACGGTACAACTCTTGAAGTGGGTATTACGGAGACAAGTGGAACCTATGCCGGTTCAACGAATGGATTTGTGATAACTTTTCAGGAGGTGAATGGGGTCATGACCTTAAATTATGCCAATACTACCGCAGGAAGTACAGAGCAGTTTTCCGGTACAAAACAATAATTTTTCCCGGTTAACTTCATTTCAGAAAAAACCGATTGATGCGTCAATCGGTTTTTTTTTGAATCTTTTCAAAAATCTATACTTAATTCCGTTCGGGAATCAGTACCTTTGTCCCTCACACAAAAACGAGAAGGCTTGTCACCATTTCCCTACAAATTCATCGCTATAGAAGGCAACATCGGCACGGGCAAAACCACCATCTGCAACAAACTCCAAGCAGAATTTGAGTGTGATCTTATTTTGGAGCAATTTACGGACAATCCATTTTTGCCTTTTTTTTACAAGGATCCGGATCGGTATGGCTTTCCGGTGGAGTTATTTTTCATGACGGAGCGATATAAGCAGTTGTCTAATTATTTTGCCAAGCCGGATATTTTTAGTCCCCAGATTTTTTCGGATTACTTCTTCATGAAGACCTTGCTATTTGCCGGCAACAACCTAAAAGATGAAGAATACCGCCTGTTTCGCCGGCTATTTGGGATTATGAATAAGGAGTTTCCCAAGCCCGACATCATCTTCTATCTCCACCGGCCAATTGACCGATTAGTAGAAAATATCAAAATCCGCTCCCGTGACATGGAGTCTGACATTTCGAAAGACTATCTCCTAAATATTCAGAATGCCTACATGGAGTATTTCAAAAATATTGTAGAATTTCCGGTAGTTATTTTGGAGATAGATGACATGGATTTTGTAAACAATGACGCTGATTTTGAATTAATAGTGGAGCATTTTCAGAAAAAATATGCCCCGGGACTAACCCATATTAGCTTAAAGGTATAACGGTGTAGCGGTGAGTCCACTCCGAAAAGTACCTATTATTAATAGTCGAAGGAATGAACAAAATTTTATTTGGCTCCAATGCCCTAGTGCAGCATGGTGTCGCTCCTACGGAGCTATATCCTTACTATTATAGTTTTTTACAAAGATATCGCCCCGCCGGGGCTTTCTGAGATGGACATCCCGGCTGTGTCTTCTCTGTTGTCAGCCCCCGTAGGGGCGACACCTTTGTAACAGACAACATCGCACGATACTAGAAGCCCCAGCGGGGCGACACCTTGTCTCGGTGCATTAGTTATCTAAAGAGACCAAATAAAATTTTGTGGTCTCAAGGACGAGTTCTAACATCCGACTTTTGGGAGTGAACTCAACGGTGTAACGGTGTAACGATAGACAGCCAAGAGATCTTACTACTTGAACGCCGAAGGCAATGAACGAATCCGAAAATTATCAATCTAAGACTCCCGCTTCAAAATCATCTCCAAATGGGGAATCCCATCTTCCAAATAATACTTTTGGGTTGATTGAAAACCAAATTTTTGATAAAAACCATCCAGATGTGCTTGAGCACTGATTTTAATGGGGCAAGCACCACCAAATAAATTTTGGCAGTGCTTGATG
>JALVCY010000399.1 GCA_027009605.1 Saprospiraceae bacterium | reverse complement strand
ACTCACTACTCACCACTCACTACTCATCTCAACTAGCGAAGCTTGCGAGCGAATCAACTTCTTCAACTTTCTCAACTAAAAGACTAACAGAATATCTAATGATGAATGCCCAATAATGAATAATGAAGCAAAGAATCCGTGAAAATTAGCATAATCGGTAAAATCCATGTTCTATCCAATCAGCCACTAGTGCGCCCCAAAGACCTAAACCAGCTTCCGCAAAGCCATAATAGTCCCCACATGCAGTCCTTCATGAAAATTATTAAACTTAATGCCGTCTTGAATGGTGTTTAGGCTTACGTTAAAACTGGTGGTGTAGCTGTTGTAGTGGTCAAAAACCCCATTTTTATAGTCCACAATTGATTTTTCCGGAAGGCTTACCAATAATTCTTTGATTTTTATAATCTCTTGCGCATCGACAATCGCCTTGGGTTGGCTTCCTTTTCTATATTTTTCGACCATTTCATCAGGGATGAGCATACTTTTTCCCGCAAGGTCATACCATAAAAGTTGTTGGGTGACCACCAAATGGCCTAAATTCCAGATTAGATTATTCTTAAAGCCCTTCGGAATATAGTTGAGTTGTTCGGGGGTAAAGTCTTGGACAAATTTTAGCGTAAGCGCACGGGAAGCGAGTAGGGTATCGAATTCGTTCGTCATTTTTACCATTTAGGAGTGGAGTGATATACGGCGATAAAAATCATGGCCATCTTAATAGGCATGGAGACATCATCGGGAAGCGTGTCAAAAACATCCCAATCTCTAGGGTCAGGCTCGTGCGTCATATAGATTTCAAAATCACCGAGTTGGGTTTCTTGCAATTTCCATTCGTAGGGTAGATTGTGCCATTTGCTGACCAAAGTATAGGAGTGGGTATTGTCTGTAATACGCCATCTGGTGGGGTCATCTTTCCAAACTGTCCGAATTGTGATGATTTGATTTTGGCAACGGAGTTCCCATTGATTCGGGTCGTCTTTCCACTTCATTTTGATTTGTCCGATGTCATCTCCTAGGGAAAATACCCATTCTGTCCAGTCTTGGTCTAAAGGCCATTGGATACGCATTTCGCCGGTTACTTCTTCATCATCCGTATAGATTGTCCATTCGGAGAAGGAATCAGCCCAGTCGGTACTCAAGCCAATAATGTTCTGGCTTTTGGCCAAAAAACTAAAGGTCAAAAAAAAGAAAAGCCCTACAATTTTTAGATGTTTCATACGATTAAAACGTACAATTTAGGGCGGTAGTATGCCTTTTAAAAAGGTAAATCGTCATCTTCGATGACTTGTTGGGAAGGCTCTTCAGAAGCATCCGGAAAAGGAGCATCTGCAGCGGCCGGTGCACTAGGAGCTTGGGGCTGAGCATCTGAAGTTTTTTCGATTCGCCAAGCATTTAGATTGGTGAAAAACTTTTCATTCCATTCTCTTCCGCGAAGGTCAAAAAAGACTTTGATTTCATCTCCTTCTTGGTAGGCATCCAAGATGTCGCAACGGTCTTGAACCAGTTGAAACTTAATCATTTGCGGATAGTTGCCATCAGCAATTTCGATGACAAACTCTCTCGCTCTGAAAGTTTGAGTTTTGTTTTCAGTGTTAAATTTCTTGTAAAGTTTGCCGACTATTTCGAAGGACATAAGGCCACATTGTTGGGTTAGAAAAATTAATTCGGGTACAAAGGTAACCTATTTGTAGCAAATTATCTTACGAAAAATGAAACTTTTATCACTTGCGTAAAATTGGCATCACCCTAATGCAAACATAAATTTTGCAAAAAAAATAAGGAAATAATTTGTTTATTATAATTTATAATCTATTGAAAGTCAACTACTTAATCCTTGCGGAATTATTTATCTATCCCTATGCCATAACATTGCTTTTGCTTGGCAAGCCTTTTGCTAGAATATAAAAGTTAATTCTAATTTGATTAATAACCAAAGCATACACGTTGTGATAAATTTGAAGAAAATCTGTAAGATGAAGAAGTTTACCCCCCTTTTATTATTCTTTTTCCTTGTATCAGCCCTTTCTGCCCAGCAGAAAATTACGGATGATGCAGGGCTGGGAATTGCCCCCCATATTTCTGCTTTGTTAGACTTGGATAGTAAGTCTAAAGGGCTTTTACTCCCACGGATGAGTGATGCGGAACGAGATGGAATACCACAACCTGCTCATGGATTGGTGATTTTTAACCTTTCCCAAAATTGTATTCAGGTCAATAACGGTGTGCCTACTTCTCCTCAATGGGAATGTGTAATCCATGGGGATGTGAGTCAAGATTTAACAGGAGCTTCTTTGACCGGAACCATCTTAAAGGTAGATATTCAAGACGGTGCATCGGCTTCAGTAGATTTATATGGACTTATTGCGACCTTGGATACCAGTAATACTAATGAATTAAACCACTCGGTCATTCTCGATGGTAAAATCTTGAAAGTCACAGATGCCGGTGGAACCATTGCGGTGGATTTATCTTCTTTGGAAGTCTTGACTTCTCTGCAGTTGGATGCCGATGGCAAGACTTTGAAATACAAAGACGAAGAAGGCAACACCAATTCGGTAGATCTATCAACAGTTATAGATAATTTTGAGACGGTTACATCTGTTAGTGTTGATTCCACAACCGGTATCTTCACTTATGTCGATGAGGACGGTACTTCTAATACTTTGGATTTAGCTGCGGTTATTAAGGCGCAAGAGACCTTGACCACATTCGCCCTAAATGCAGACGGCAAGACCCTAGAATATAAAGACGAAGACGGCAACGTCAGCACGGTAGATTTATCA
>JALVCY010000398.1 GCA_027009605.1 Saprospiraceae bacterium | reverse complement strand
ACGGCTTTGTACAAGCGCACACAAATATTACCTTATGCAATGATTTTAATATGCTTGCGCAAATAGATATCCCTGCTTTCCAAATTGCAGGCTCACCGGATGGCTTTGCCTTTGAAGTGGATGAAGCTTGGATTGATTATTCCACCATTGGTAATATTGAAGGCCTTACGGAAAATCTACCTGCTAACTATAACAGCCCAACCCTGAGCAGTGGAGACCCTAGAGTTCAAAATACATGGAAGGGCTTTTGGATGAAAGATCTAAAATTAAGAATTCCGGAGTATGCAGGAAATGTCCACGGAGACGAAAGAACGATGAGCGCCCAACTACATAATTTCATTTATGATGGGCAGTTCACATTTACTTTTCGCGTAGAAAATCTAATGAACCTTTCGGCCAACCATGACTTGGAAGGCTCTTCCTTTTCCATTGATACCATTTATATGGATGTTGTCCAAAATGATTTTGAGCAAGCCGCCATGAAAGGGAAAATAGGTCTCCCTGTATCCGGCGAAAATGAATACTTGAATTATAAATTATTATTTGATGAAGAACAGGAGGGGGACACGCTACAGTTTGTCATTCAGCCAAGAAATGGAGTTACTTTGCCAATGTTTTTAGCGGAAGCGGATATTCTACCCTCCTCTAGTTTCAAATTACTCATAGAGCCCGAAGTAAAATTCATGATGGATTTGAATGCTAAGATTAGCATTTCGGATAGATTCAATCCGGGCTCCATAGACTTAGGCCCTTTGAGTGTGGAGATTCCGAATGTGATGATTGAGCATTTAGCTTATAATAGTAAAACCGGATTTGACGACAGTCATTTTACATACAGCCCGGCAAGCCCACAAAAAAACATGGCCGGATTCCCATTGACCTTGGATGGATTCAGCTTTAGTTTTAATAATTTTAATCCGACCATCACCTTGACTCCAAAATTAACATTAACGAGTGGAGAAGATGGCATTTCGGCAACGACCAGCATCACCTTCAAGTCTGCACTTAGACCCAAGGCAGCCGGAATCAAAAAAATAGAATTAACCAGCGTTGATTTAACCGGCATTAGCATTGATGCACACATCAGTACCATTGGTCTAAAAGGCTCTCTTGAATTCTACAATGAGCATGGCGCCAAAGGAACTAGGGGCGAATTGAATGTCACCTTACCGGCAGGGATTAGTGCACGATTGGCCGCCGATTTTGGCACCTACAAAAATGCTAGTATTGCCGACCCTGAATACAACACGGCACAGTGGTACGACTACTGGTATGTGGATGGATTAGTTGGTTTTGGGGAAGCAGGTATTCCTGTGTTTTCCGGCTTATCGTTGTATGGTTTGGGTGGTGGCGTATCCCGTCGTATGACCAAAACAGGTTCTTTACCGAATATAAGCGCTAGTGCGGGTGAAGCCCCGCAGCCGTCCGGTGGAGTATATAGACCGGATTTTAATACGGCGCTAGGACTTAATTTTAAAGCGATTTTTGGTTCTTCCGATGGAGGACGTGCCTTTAATTTTGATGTAACTTTAGGGGCTGAGTTTTCAGATAGAGGGGGTATGACCTCCTTTGGATTTGCAGGAAACGTCAGATCTATGGCCAAAGACCTAAATGACTCAGATACACCCATCACAGGATATGTAAGCGTCTCCTATCACAATCCGGGTTCAGCAGAAAACGGAGAAGAACACATTGAAGGACAGCTGTTTATGACGGCTAACTTCTACGATGTCATTAAAGGTGGCACGACGATAAGCAATCCACCGGCAGACTACACCGGCCCAACCAATAATGCTTTTGTATGGGCATCGTTTTATACTGCCATGAATAGAGACTATTGGTATTTCAATATGGGTACACCCACCAATCGCGGGAAGCTAAATGTAGCAGGCATTGCGACTTTTTCTTCCTACTTGATGGTAGGACATGATGTCCCGCCCACATTACCCAGCCCACCACAATCCTTCATGGATATTTATGAAAATCAAGAAGATGGCATTGCCGGAGGTGGAGATGTATCTAGTTTGATGGCCGGAGCATCCAGACCGGCACTTCCTCCCGGCTCCGGATTTGCGTTTGGCTCTTACTATGAAGTAAGCGTAGAAGGAAGCCCTAGTATTTTTTATTATGACATTGGAATGGTGATTGGCTATGATATTAATTTGACCCACAATGTGGCGCGTACTTGTGCAGAATATGGCTCCAGCCCGGGTGTGCCACAAGTACCCGGCGTGAATAATTGGTATGCCACCGGGCAATTTTATGCGGGTATTCATGGAGAGTTTGGCGTAGATGTGGATTTGATGTTTTATCATGGTAGATATACTATTTTGGATGCCTCAGCCGCTATTTTGCTGCAAGGCGGACTACCCAACCCGGTATGGGCTAGCGGTGGTGGACGGATTAGATACAACATCCTTCATGGTGCCGTCAAGGGGACCTACAGTTTTGAAGCCAACATCGGGCACAAATGCACACCAAGTATTAGCTCTTCCGGCATGCTCGATGCCATGTCCTTTATTCAAGACATGACTCCGGCCGAAGGTAGTGTCAACGTGGATGTTACGAATGTCGGAGCAGCCGTATTTGCCATAGAAGTCAATGAGATTCTTGAAATTCCTGTTGATAATGGTATTCGTCGCTTTAGGCCGTATATCAGTTCTTGGACATTGAAAGAGCGGGGCGGAGCGAATGTGCTGTGCAACAACATTGAGCTTAACGAAGAAAACATCATGGCAACCATGATGCCGCAAGACATCTTAAAACCACAAACCCGTTATGTCCAAAGCTTAGAAGTAAAAGTCAAAGAATTATTTGCTAACGGTACCAGCCAAAATGTAAAAAAACCAAACGGACACGACTGGAGTGAAATCAAAATAAATGGTTTTAAAACAGGGAACGCCCCCACCACCATCCCCGAACAAAGTGTCATGCTAACCTATCCTTTGCAAAATCAAAAACACTTTTTGAAAGGAGAAACGGAGAATGGATACGGATATGTCGTACTCAAACAAGGCATGTCCTACCTATTCCCTGAATATGGAGACGCAAGCAATCATTATGAATATATAGCCAGGTTTACGCCTATTGATGCAGGCGAAGAAACCCATATTGATTTGCCTTTGGAGACAAATGATTTTAGGATTTTGAAATTTAACGTAAGTGCATTACAAAATAATACCGCTTACAGCGTACAAATTATTTCTAAACGGAATCCGACTCCGGAAGAACAAATGAACCAAATGATTGCCGGCCTGCATAATTCACAATTGGCCCACACCTATACCATTGATATTAACCAACAAGATATCAACGTTTTCAACATAAATGGCAGTACCGCTACCTATAGAAAACGGACACTACCCGGAAACATTTCCAAAAATACCAACGAAAAAATACTGTATAATTACTACTTCCAAACCAGCCGGTTTAACACCTTTGAGCAAAAAGCCAATGCTATGACTTGGGAAGCTTCACAAAGAGGATCACGCACATCCGTTGAATCAGTCCATATCGAAGCAACAACAATCCCTGAATATCCGGAAGCATTTGACACAAGACCTTTTCAGAAAGCTACAAGCAACAGAACTTACACTGTTGGAAAGCTAATCAAGCTAGTTTTGAATGAAGATATTTCTACATCTGATGCTGCCTATGCGGAGTTCCCAGCCAACAAATACTACACGAATATCTACAAGAGATTTCTTTTCTCTCGTTGGATTGAAATACGCTCAAGAGTCAGTTCTGATGGATACTCAAGAAATTATATTCGAAGGCTGGCATATAATTGGGATAATTTTAATCACATCACCTTAGGTGGCCCATCTGACTCGCCACTAACGGATGAATATCTCAACAATTTATTAGGCAACACCACGATGTATGTTTTCTATATGCCCTATTACTCATCCCAAGATGATTATAGTGTTCATGTCAATCAATATTTGCATTCTACCGGAAAAGCTGCACTTCAAAGCTTCAAAAACCGGTTAGCCTATGACATGGAGCAAAGACATTTCTTTACCGGGTATCAAAAACTACGAAATGTAGTCTCTTCGAGTACTCGAAGTATGTACTATCAAATTATTCACACACCAACGGAAAGGATGGCATTCCCAAGAACAAACACCGGACGCTTAATGCCTGTATCTTTTATCATGCAATATCGTTATCCTAGGTCTAGCACATCGGTCAGTAGCTCGACCATTTCGATGGAATATGGCACTAAAGCAAGAGTCGTCACCGGATATTTTGATGAATAAAAACCAATTAAGAAAACAAACCCAATTAATATAAACCTAATACAATGAAACATCTAATTTTTGCTTTTGCGATAATAATTGGATTGACTAGTGCGATTAACGCACAAGACAAGCCCAATGGCTCCATACATCTAATCGCCAAAAACACCGGAGATAAAATTGTCCTTCGCTGGGCACCAAGCTCCGTAGGAGTTTGGGATTTGTCCAACAAGGCCGGTTATCAGCTAGAACGATTGAGCTTCAAAGATAGCACGGACTTTTTTGATGCGTCTTTCAAAACGTTGACCGCCGAACCACTAAAGCCTTGGCCCATAGAAAAATGGGAGCCCATTGCCAATGAAGCCGCTCATGACCGTTATGCGGCTATCGCCGCACAAATGATTCATGGAAATAATGACACAGATAAAGGTGATTTTTTGGCGCAAGCCGAGCAATACAAAAATCTTTATTCTATGGCTTTATTGGCGGCAGATTTCTCCGCGAATGCAGCTACGGCTTCCGGTTTGAGATATGAAGACAACGATGTGAATACACAATCCAATTATATCTATCGGCTCTATAGTCTCGGGACTTCCAAGGACTACCCTATTGATACGGTGTATCTTGTGGTCAATGGTGACGATTTGTATCAAGAGCCAAAGATTGAACTCCGCCCCCCTTTTGAAAATGAAAATGCGATTGCTTTACAATGGGATAGAGCATTAGAAGATGATTTTACGGCATGGTTTATTGAAAAATCTTTCGACAACGGACGCACCTTCAAACGCTTGAATGATGCGCCTTATATTGATAGCCCGGCAGAAGGCAAACCGATTCCGGAGACTATTTCTTATATTGATTCCGTCGATCAAAACTACGTTAAATATCAATATCGGATTATTGGCATTGATGCTTTTGGTGATTATAGTAAGCCGTCAAATGTAATTTCGGCCATGGGAAGAGACCGCACACCACCTGCGGCGCCAACTCATATCGAAGCCAACCAAATTGCTAATGGACAAATGAAAATCACTTGGGATGCCCCGGATGATAAAGATTTAGATGGGTTTTATGTGACGCGTCAAAATCAAGCCAATGGCGTTGAAACGAAGCTAACCAAAAAGATGCTTTCCAAAAATACAAGAACTTTTGTGGATACGGATTACAGCCCCATCGAAAACAATTGGTACTTAGTCTATGCCGTCGATACCGCAGGCAATGCCATGATGGGCTTGCCCCAATATGGTACCATTACTGATAGTATTCCACCGAGTGCCCCAAAAGGTTTGACCGGAACCATTGACACCAATGGTGTGGTGACGCTAAAATGGGATGCCGGGACAGAAATTGATTTATTTGGGTATAGCGTTTTTTACGCACACCAAGAAGACCATGTATTTGTCAATGCGAACAATCATCCTTTTCAGTCAAATACCTTTACAGATACGATTGATATTTCGACCCTTACGGAAAATATTTATTATCGGGTAGTGGCCTTTGATATGGCCAGAAATGCTTCTGAATTTTCAGAGATGCTTACGCTAAAAAAGCCCGACATCGTACCACCGATTGCACCCTTATTTACGGATTATAAAGTCACAAAAGATGGCATTCAATTAACTTGGGCCAATAGTTCGTCCAAGGATGCCAAGATTCATTACCTTTTCCGAAAGGAGAAAAATGAAACAAACTGGAAAGTCATTCACCGGACGACCGACCACCAACATTATGGACACTATGTGGATGATGCAACAACTCCCGGAACTGAATATCAATACAAATTAGAAGCTGAAGATAATGACGGTCTAAAGACAAGCAGCGAATTTGTACTCAATCTAAAAGCCATTGATTACAACCTACCGACTCCCGTTAAGTCCTTGACAGTCAACCACAACAAGGCCCAAAAGAACATCCAAATCAAATGGGATTACCCAAAGCAGGGTGATTTCAAATTTGCGTTGTATCGGGCCGTTGACGGTAAGGGTTTTCAATTGGTCAAGCCACTAGATTCTAATATTCACCAATATACTGACACCAACATCAAGTCAAAAAAGACCTACGAATACATGGTCAAAGTGGTCTTCGCGAATGGGTCAAAGAGTGGATTTAGTCCTATTGAAAAGATTCAAGTTTTGTAAGAATAACCAAATTCAATACTAATTTAAAGCCGGCAGCCGAAAAAGGTTGCCGGCTTTTTTTTACAAAGTTTCTAAAATTTAGGTTTAACAACAAAGTATTTTTGTAACTATTTAGGTGCTCTTATTTTAAGGCAAAAAATAGGCATTTTTGTGTATGTTGACATAGGGACGCACGGCCGTGCGTCCCTACGTGAGAAAATTTTAGCAAAAACAGGCGCAAAAAGGGCATTTTTTGACCAAAATAGTGGATGCCTAAATAGTTACGTATTTTTTTCAGCCCATTCATTATCGCATAATCACAAAATTATAATACTGCGAAGCACCGGCTTCTTTCACAAAATACATTCCGACAGGTAAATTGGACAAATCAAATTCCTCTTCCGAAGCACCTTGCGGCAAATCTCTTTTTTCCGAAAGGAGTAACTGGCCCCGACCATCATACACGTTAAATATAGAAGATTTTTCTTCCGGAGCAATGACTCGAATCGTAATATTATCCTTGGCCGGATTGGGATACACACCTTGGATTTGTAAGGTTGGTGATACTCCTGCATTTTGTATCATGGGTGTTGGCTGTGGGCTTCCGCAATCCATTTCCATCACAAATTTCCGCCAACCTAACCCATTGGTCATCTGCCATCCACCATCCCAAAAATTCATTACTCCATAGTCATTTACATCACTATTCCCATAGCTCAAATCTAGTGTAATCGGCTCATTATCAGCCCATTGCCCTACGCCTTCGGTGGCTGCATCGTTATAGCCTACAAAGACCATCTGATTATTCAAATGAGATTTTACAAAATCGTTTTCTGTTTGATTATTCATCGTTACTAAGTATCCGCCCGCATTTTCCGCAAGGGTCTTGGCCTGTTGCCACGGAGCGGATGCATCGGATAGGTAGTAGCCATGACCGTTATATTCACCCAGCTTGATAAAACCCGATACATCGTCACATGAATTAGGCATAGCACAAATATCTTCCACTTCCTGAATACTATGACAACCTATTGCCATACCGCCATTCCCAGAAATCATCACATTCCCACCGCCCCCAATTAAATCACAAATTGGTTGAATACTACAATAACTTAAATTAAAACAATTCTTAATCGTCACATCTTCTAGGCCTGCTACATGTGCAAGGGGACTAATATCATCAATGTCTGCAAACTCCAAATACAAACTTTTCATGGAATCTAAATTACTCAAGAAACTAATATCACCTAGACCATTACTATTAACAAACTTTAGGGACAACCCACCAATTTTAGTTAAATTCTGAAGGCTTGATGTTCCAACAACACCACTGCTATGCCCTACATTAAACAAACCATCGATTTCCGTCAAACCAGTCAGTCCACTCATATCCATAAAAGCCCCGCCGTTACAAGAAATACCGTCCATTCCGACATGCGTCAGATGATGCATTCCTTCGATGGAAAGATTCGATGTAGATAAATTAATTCCTCCCAAATAGGTAAGCTTAGGCAAGTTACCAGTAGTCATTGTGGCTTCCTCCAGAGTCAGCGCGCCTTCTACCGTAGTTAGGTTTTCCAAGCTACTTAAACTTGTACCCTGATTCCAATAAGAAATAATATCTCCCTTTATGACTTCAAGATGCTCAAGTCCTTTGGTAGATGTAACCAAAGATTGGATTCTTAAATCTCCATCAAGATTTTTCAAGTTAGATAGAGAACCATTTTGAACGTTTGTTGCTAGGGTTAAATCATTACAAGACTTTAGATTCTGCAGACCTGAAATATCAGTAACACTTTCTAATTGCAGATTCCCTTCAATATGCTTTAATTGAAGCAAACCATCCACGTTGGTCACCTGATTTGTAACAAGGACATCTCCCAATATGGTTTGACAGCCCGGATAGTTTATAGGAAATGAATCTACTTCACTTTGCAAGCCAAAGACAATGCCCCCGGCCAAGCAACTACTTGGTGCACAACTCATTTCCATCACAAATTTACGATACCCCAGCCCATTGGTCATCTGCCAAGTGCCATCCCAAAAATTCATCACTCCGTAGTCATTCTCATCGCTATTTCCATAACTCAAATCTAGCGTAACCGGCTCATTATCAACCCATTGCCCGGCACCTTCTGTGGTCGCATCATGATAGCCTATGAAGACCATGTTGTTGCCCAATTTTGATTTCACAAAATCATTTTCTGCTTGGTCATTCATGGTGGCTAGGTATCCGCCTGCATTTTCTGCAAGGATTTTGGCTTGCTGCCATGGAGCGGATGCATCGGAAAGGTAGTAGCTATGACCATTATATCCACCCAATTTAGCAAAGCCCAGAATAGTGTCACACGGAGATTGTAAGTAATAAAACTGAACACTTACTGAATCATTGGCGGGATTAGTATCAATATTATGTCCAGCAAAAATACTCCGGAAGAGTACATAGGAATTTGGAGGCGAATAAAGTTTTTCGTGGCCGGGAAAAGATATTGAAGCGCCTGGAGCCAAACTAAAAACATTCTTCCAACCACCATTCGACCCAAGATAATTAAGTGGGCCACCATTAACATCAACCCAAAAATTGTAGGCGGTATCTGGGCCATAATTTGTAACCGTAACTTCATACTGAATTATGCCACTATCATCATAAACATAAGAATCACCCGTGACGCTTATACTCAAATCCGTACTATATTTTTTGCAATAGTAATCCAATGGCATATCCCCAACCTTCAAGTCATTATACATCCAAGTGCCGCCGCCCCATTTCCCACAACCAGGCACATAATTCCCGGGAGCCTTAGCACCTGTCAATGTAAATGTCTTGGTCAAAATTACAGAATCTAAAGGTGCCAAACCCGGCACGTTGAAATAGCCAAAAACTTCATCTTCTGTAAATACCATTCCACCACCCCAACAACTAGCAGTCTGGGAAAATGGTATTTCAGTTGGAGGACTAGTCATTCCACCTAAATTTTTTACAACTATAGTTAGCGTAATATCATTACCTTCATAGGGATATTCGTCAGGACATAAAACAGAGACGACTTCTACCTGAGGATGTGAAGGTTCTCCACACACCTTCTCCATCACAAACTTCCGATACCCTAATCCATTGGTCATCTGCCAAGTGCCATCCCAAAAATTCATTACAGCATAGTCATTCACCTCACTATTTCCATAGCTCAAATCTAGTGCAACTAACTCATTATTAACCCATTGCCCGGCACCTTCTGTAGCTTCATCATGATAACCGATGAAGACCATATTACCATTAAGTCCATCTTTCACAAGGTCATTGATGGCTTGATTCTTTATGGTGGCTAGGTAACCGCCTGCATTTTCCGAAAGGGTTTTGGCTTGAGCCCAAGGGACGGATGCTTCAGACAAATAATAGCCGTGACCATCATATTCTCCCAAGAGTATAAATCCCGGTATGGAATCACATTGTCCATACATCGCTTGCGCAAAAAATAAAGAAAACAAGAAAGTAAAAAAAGGTAGGTGGTTTTTCATAATCATACAATTTACAATAACCTTCCAAAAGCCCCGGACTCTTGAAGAGTTATCCATTTAAAAGAAGTCATACACAAAGCTAAGCTATGAATCATTCCTATCAAAATACAAATTTTGGCATTTGTAGAGCTAAAATAAAAACCTACAGACAATAACTAACTGATTATCAATCTATTACGAGTTCGATATGACAATAATGTAGAAAAAACCACCGATTTTCGTAACCCACCAATAAAAAAATCCAATCACCAAACTCCAGAAATCTCATCAAAACTATGGCCGTATCACCAACCGCTCCCGAAAGACCGTATCTCCGGCCTTGCCGGTTAGAACATACACGCCTTTATCTAAGAAGTTGACATCCAGTTGGTTCGCGACGGGCTT
>JALVCY010000397.1 GCA_027009605.1 Saprospiraceae bacterium | reverse complement strand
TTGGCTAGGTCTCTACTGGGATGGAGACTTTTTGCGAAAGCAAATAGAGACTTCTAATCCGGTGGGCTTATTCCTTGTTTTTGTACTTTGCTAAGTAATAATTTTCCTTCTCTCTCATAACGGCGGTGTCTTCTTCGCTTTTGTCGTCATAGCCTAGCATGTGCAACAATGCATGGACAATGACCCGGAGCAATTCGTCTTGGAAAGCCACTCCAAATCGTTTGGCATTGGAGCGAACCGTATCAACACTAATAAAGACATCGGCCTCTACAGACCCGCCTTCACTCATAGGAAAGGTAATAACATCCGTATAATAATCGTGAGAGAGATACTCAATATTGATTTGAAGAATGTAAGGGTCTGAGCAAAAGATATATCTCATCTGAAATTCAGGATGTCCTTCTTCTTGTGCGACTTGGGACAACCAAGCACCCACAGATGCTTCAAGACTAAACTTGAAGTCCGTATCTTCACTAAAAAAATGGACGCTTTGTTCAGACATTAAAACAAAGCTCTACAGTAGAGCCATTATTTTTGTAAATCATCTCATCGCTTAGTTCCTTCATAAGAAATACACCGCGGCCTCCTTCGATGTCCAACCGAGTTGCCCCGATAGGAGAAGGTATGCTGACAGGGTCAAATCCGGAGCCTTCGTCAGACACCCAAAATTTAATTGTCTTGCCATTTTGATGACACTTGATGTTTACATCCTTATTTTCTTGGCAGTGATTGCCGTGCAGAATAGCGTTGTTAACCGCTTCTGTCAGGCTAATAAGGATTTTTCCATAGCTTGCGGGATCCAACGCATAAGGGGACGTTACATCTTCTATGAAAGGTTCAAGTTTGTGGATATGTTCGGGATTTGAAGGTATAGATAGTAAACGTTGTACTATTCCCATAAATCAAATTTTAGTCCCAAAAAAACGAAATCAACTTGTTCAGGGTTAATTTCATACCATGCTTAGTTTCGTTAATAAGCATAAATACTTGCTAACGAGAAGCTAAATTAAAGGTCTATTAACAAAAAAGCAATAAAAATTATAAAAAAAGCTCATTTATTCGTCAAAAATACCCCAAAACACCCTTTTTTGGTGATTGGTTGCATGATGTTTAAATAATATACCATTCCAATCCGGCCTAATAAGAACCGGTTAAGTTCTGTTTTTTAGTCTTAATGTTCTGATTCTTTGACAAATCCCGTGACAGACCGAGTAGATAATAAACTCTAATTAACAAAGTGACACCAAATATTTAAAGATTCTGCCATAAAAAAAACAAAAACCCTCTTTGGAAATGCTACCGTACAAACACAAGTCATAATGAAAAAAATCAATATATAGTTAGGTAGATTTTCATTGCTTTACCGTTGGTTTTAACCAACGGACAGGAAGCAAAACTACTAGGGGCTTTAGCCCCATTTGGTTACTCAAAAAAATAAAAAAATGCGGCTAAAGCCGGCTTTCGGTCTTGTTTTTTATCCGTCAGCTAAAGCAGACGGTAAAAGCTAAAGCAGATGCGATGCTTAACTTCAACATTCTATGGATTTAAATATTTTGCATTGTTCTTGGAAATACTCATTTTTCACGGGATTTATCAAAGAACCAATGTTCTTTAGTTGTAACTATTTAGGTGCTCCTATTTTAAGGCAAAAAATAGGCATTTTTGTGTATGTTGACGTAGGGACGCACGGCCGTGCGTCCCTACGTGAGAAAATTTTAGCAAAAACAGGCGCAAAAAGGGCACTTTTTGACTAAAATAGTGGGTACTTAAATAGTTGCCTTTAGTTAATGATAAAGGTCATTGAAATTTAAGCTGTTAGGAGGCTACATTTGTGGTTCACCCACGTATGAATTAGTCCCCGGATTTTGATAGAAACCCCTTTTCGAAAGAGAATAGACTGCCTCTTTATCAATTGGATTAATCATAAGGTCATGAACAACAAAAGAATTTTTTTACTGGCGATATGGACACTCGCCATCGTCTTTTCAAGCTGTCAAAAAGATCCTGAAGAAAATAAAACAAGAGACATCACCAGAGCATTCTTCGGAGACAAAAAGAACAATGCTGTCATTGCTGTAGATGTTGAAGATTTTAAAAAAGTCACTAGTATTCCGACAGGACACGAAATCACCTATACTGCAGATAGGGTGGGTTCGACGGGAAAAGTTTATGCCGTCAACCGGGGAAGCGATGCCATTGATGTAATTGACTGTAACACATTGGAGTTAATCAAAACTATAGCCTTGCCACACCATCCCAGAAGTGCCGAAAGCATCAACAAAATGCTAGGGCTGGTAGCCGTTACCGGCATGGACAAGCCCATGGTCTCCATCATTGATATGAAAACAGATGAAGTCGTTGCGACTGTCGGTACAGATGAAGTTACCTTTCCGGTGACGCATAACCATACAGGGTCTCATGCTTGTGGGCATCCATTTTGGCTAGACAGTCATCATTTTATTTTGCCCGACCGGGGAAACCTAAAGCTAAGCACCTACTTTATTGCGAAAAGCAATGGCCAGTGGCAAACCGTACTTTTAAATACTATTGACACACCATCTCCGGTTCACCAAATCATTCCCAGTAAAGGCAACTACCAAGGGCCTTCCAATCTTTTCTATGCTTCTGCCGAAGGTATTACAAGTGAAGGCGCTAATAATGTCTATCCTTCTGTCTTAGAGCTAAAATTCACGCCACATCAAGGGCTGGAAATTGTCCGTGAAGCAGTTTTTAATTCCGGGGGGGCTGCTTTAGAAGATATGGGCTCGCATCATGGTGACTTTCATCCTTTCGAGAAATTAATTTACGTCGGCTCAAAGGAAGGGAATATTTTTGTGGTCAACTACGAAACGATGACCGTACAATCTATTATCCCTGCCGGAAAAGGTATCGGCCACGTCAAAATGATTAAATCCAAAAAATTAGCGATTGCTATCAATCATAAGGACGTATTCGTGACGATTATTGATTTAGCCACAAATACCAAGATTAAAGATGTAGCGGTAAGTGATAAAATTGATTTAGTAGATCAGACTACGATTCAGGCGCATCCCAAATACTTTGTATCCAAGGATGGCAATCATTTTTATTCCTTTGTAACCGCCGATGGTGTTTTTTACGAATTGGACTTGAATACGCTCGAAGTGTCTCGAAAACTGGATGTGGGTGGCCAACCGGCTCAAGGCTCCTTTGTTTCTATGACTGTGGATAATTGATTCAAGTTTGGGTATCCAGATGCCGTAGAGACACCTATCTTAGGTCAGTGAAAAGCTTTAGGGGTTTTTGCAAAGCTTTTTGCCGGACTTTAGGTTTAAAACTTCAAATGCTTTACAGTCAAGGACTTGTTCATGAGCTGACGCAAAGAATCAATCCCTATCGTAAGATGCATTTTGACGTATTTTTCGGTTACACTCTTATCGCTGGTTTCTGTTTTTACGCCTTCCGGTACCATCGGCATATCCGATACCAATAGCAAAGCACCGGCCGGAATCTTATTTTTAAAGGCAGCAACAAAGATGGTTGCGGTTTCCATGTCGATGGCCATGGGGCGAAGAGATTTTAGGTATCTCTTAAAGTCGTCCCGGTGTTCCCAAACCCTTTTATTGGTGGTATAGACGGTTCCGGTCCAATAGTCCATCCCTTTGTCTCGGATAGTCGTTGAAATGGCTTTTTGTAAGGCGAAGGCCGGTAGAGCGGGGACTTCCGGCGGCAAGTAGTCATTGGATGTTCCTTCTCCGCGAATGGCGGCAATAGGCAAGATATAATCCCCCACTTTGTTTTTCTTTGTTTTCAACCCGCCACATTTACCTAAAAAGATTAAGGCTTTGGGTTTGATAGCGGTGAGTAGGTCAATGACCGTGCCTGCGTTGGGGCTACCCATTCCAAAATTAATGATGGTGATATTATTGGCGGTCGCACTCATCATGGCTCGGTCGAGTCCCTTGATGTCCACGCCATATTTTTGTGCAAACTGATAGACGTAATTGCTAAAATTAACCAAAATGATATATTCTCCAAACTCATCTAGTTGGGTACCTGTATATCTTGGAAGCCAATTATTGACTATTTCTTTTTTTGTTTTCATGATTTATATTTTTTAGGAGGCAATGCCTTGACTTTAGATTATTGGGAGTACAAACGAAAATAGGTCGTACTTGTTTAAAAAGAATGGTCATTTCCCCAAGTGATTCAAAAAATCCCGCGCAGCTTGTGCGCAGGATTTTATGTCTTTCTATTGGTGCTGAGAATGAACACCCATTTGAATGCTATTCTTCTTCATCCTTTTTTGTATCGACACCAAAGTCTTCAAATCTGTCTTCAACTTTTTCTTCAACGTTGTCTTTTTTGATGTCGTCGATAAAGTCTTCGACCTTGTCTTCCAATACTTCTGCTACGGCCTTTACAGAATCAACAATGTCTTCAAGAGCGTTGCCCACTAGTCCGGCTGCAGCCCCTAATAGGCTACCGTCGGTTCCATCCTTTTGGGTGGTTTCTTTGGGCTCAGCTTTTTCTCCGGGCTTATCTGCCTTGGCTTCGGTCTTCGTCTCGGCTGTCTTCTCCGTTTTAGGTTGTGTTAATTCTTTTGCTGCTTGCTCTAGCTTGAGAGCTTCTTCTTCAGAAATAGACTCGTCCTTTTTCTTGATTTGAGCCGCAATTTTTTCTTTAGCTGCCTTTTTGGCTTTCGCTAAATCTGCTTTTCTTTTGGCTTCTTCCGCTTGTTTGGCAGCACGTTCTTTCGCTTTGGTTAGGCGGTCTTCCAGCTCCACTTTGGTTTTGAGCATATCGTCGAGCTTGTGTCTCTTAGAAGTGACTCTTTCTTGGATGACATTAATTTTGGCTTGACGAATCTGAGCTTCTAACTGTCCGTCAGTCGTGTCGATACGATGTTGTTGGAATTCAAGCTCTTTGGTATCTCTGCGAATAGAGCTTTCCATGCGCTGAATAGCTCCATCTAAACCATCGAGTCGTTTGGTAAGCCTTTCTACGGGGCCGCCACCGGAAGATTCTCCTCCAAATCTTTTTTCCTTGATTTCTTTGAAGGCCTTGTCAAATTGTTTTTTGAGTTCGTTGCGGTGTTTGGAGATGAATTTGGTGTCCCAAAACTTTTTCTGTAGATTCTTTAGCTCGTCAAATAAAGGCTTTAGGCGGGCATCATTATTTATTTTGGTTTGAATATCATCTAAGGCAGAAGAAAACTCTTTTTGGTAAACGGCTGACTTCTCTTGCAATTCACTTTCTAATTGTGTGCGAAGCACTTTCATTTTATCAAAAAGCCCATTGGTGGTATCTTTCAAGTCTTTGGTGTGCTGCCAAATTAAAGTTTTTTCCTTCATTTGTTTTTGCACCTTGCTCCAATAGTTTTTTAGGTCGTTCCACAAGTCAGAATTGTATTCGGATAAGTTCTCAATTTTATCCTTTAATTCATCTAATTCTTTTTTAAATTCGTGACTCAATTTTTGCGAAAGCACAACAAAATGCCATTCAGATTTGGCACGATTGACAAGGTCGGTCTCTTTCGTTTTTAGGTTGTCAGGCAATAGCGATTCCGACATGGATAGCGGTCGCTCAATTTGTTCATACCCTTCCGGGAAAGTAATCTCTTCGCCCTTTCGCCACTCATTCATCATGGCTTTTTCAAAGGTTTCGGTAACGATATCTTCCGGGAAGATGTAAATGTTAATTTTGTTGGCATCAGATAGGAGATGGATTCCCAACATTACTTTTTCGTCTTTTTCGTTTTCGCCCCAAATTACTAATTTGTCTTTCATCGTTGTGCGGTTTAGTTGTCGGTCGAGACCGTGTTATCAGTATTCAATACAGTGCAAGCACCATAAAAATCATTTATTCTTCCAAAATTAAGGAAAAAAACAATGGCTAGTTGGAAAAAACGACAAAATGGTTGTTTTTTTTATGTTTTTTCTAACTAAAATAGAAAATTGCCCCCTTCTTAAGTCTTTTGTCTAGTTGATTTATGTAAAATGTATATATAGAACAGCTTGGTTAGCAAGTGCTTAGTGTTTTTGCATCAGGTGGAAAAATAGCCTTTGCTTAAAATATATTTGCCAAAGGCTTATGCAGCCATCTAGCTAAAATGCCCGTCGTAGCGACCCTATGACGAGCATTTTAGAGAAAGAATTGCCCAAGCTTAGGGCCGGAAAATCGGTAGCCCGTTTATTTTGTGGTATCAGTTTTAGCCAAAAAACTTTTGATCAACTAAGTATTCTGCAATTTGAATGGCATTGGTTGCCGCTCCTTTGCGCAAGTTGTCAGAGACAATCCACATGTTTAATGCATTCGGAGAAGAAATATCTTTTCGGATACGGCCGACAAATACCTCGTCTTTGTTGTGGGCGGTCAAAGGCATGGGATACTCATTGGCCGTAGGATTGTCCACTACTTTGATGCCGGGGGTGTTCTCCAACTTTTGCCGGACATCCTTGATGTCAAAGTCTTGCTGAAACTCCACGTTAACGGCTTCGGAGTGCCCACCCAAAACCGGGACGCGAACCGCCGTAGCAGATATGCGGATATTGGGGTCTTCCAGTATTTTTTGTGTCTCGTTGACGAGTTTCATTTCTTCCTTGGTGTAGTCATTGTCAAGAAAAACATCACAATGGGGCAGGCAGTTGGCAAAAATAGGATGTGGATAGGCCATTTGGTCTTGCGACAAACGCTGTCCTGCTTTTTCTGCTTCGTATTGTTTTACGGCTTTGACTCCGGTGCCGGTGATGGACTGATAAGTCGAAATGATTAGCCGCTCAATGCCATAACTTTTGTGTAAAGGAGCTAGAGCCGCCACCATCTGAATGGTTGAGCAATTGGGATTCGCAATTATTTTGTCTTCTTTGGTTAAGAGGTGGGCATTGATTTCCGGGACAATGAGTTTTTTGGATGCATCCATGCGCCAAGCTGAAGAGTTATCTATGACTGTGATGCCTGCTTCCGCAAATTTAGGTGCCCACTCTAAAGATGTATTCCCTCCGGCAGAAAAAATGGCGATGTCCGGTTTTTTGTAAATGGCATCTTTCATGCCAATGACTTTGAGTTCCTTGCCTTTAAAAATTAGGGTTTTACCAATGGATTTTTCTGATGCAACAACGAGTAACTCTGTTATGGGAAAATCTCTTTCTTGAAGTACTTTGAGCATGATGGTGCCGACTAGGCCGGTTGCTCCTACAACTGCTATTTTCATAATTATTTTGGTTTTTAGACAAACGGAAAAAAATGCGTTTGATTTTCTAGGCTTAGTTGATGTAACGATTTCGTGGGAAGCTTTAGACAGAAGAATTCTCTTTCTCCAAAATACCCATAGAAAATAGTTACTAGTAGATTATCAATTATCATGCAAACATTATTCCAAAATGTAATGTTATGCCTGCTTCTGAAAGTTTTTTGTTTGGGGTTTTGAAGAGCCTTTTGGAACAATAGATTTGCTGCTTGGGCATATAACGTACATAACTGCTTTTGCCCTAGTTGGTTAGGTCATTTTGTGCTAGGCAGGGGAGTCCCGGAAAGTGAATTAGCCGTACCTTGGAAAAAGATGAAAAATATTTGTATTTTGCGAAAGTATAAGTAATGAAGCAAGAATAAAGTGCTCCCAAATACACAGTTATTTTTTCTTTTAGGTCTCGATGCTATCGGTATTCTAAAAGGAATATAGAACAAGTAGGTTGGGGGCGGTTATTGTTGCACAATGCCTAAGCTAAACACTTTTCTTAAAATCCCAATATGATGAGATTTTTTATTCTTTTATTTTTGTTAGTGCAGATGATGCCTTTGTTTGGTCAGTTTTCTGATGATTTTTCGGATGGAAATTTGGAGAATCCTAATTGGCAAGGGGATTTGGGGCATTTTACGGTCAATAGCGATGGGCAATTGCAACTCAATGCCCCTCAAGCCGGGACTTCCATGCTGGCTCTTGAAGAGACAATTCCGGATTCAGCGGTCTGGTCACTTTGGTTAAAAATGGATTTTGCCCCTTCAGAATCCAATCGTTTGCAAGTGTTTTTGTGGTCGTCGTCGGCTGATTTAATGGGGGATGCTTTATTTTTGTCATTGGGAGAAAATGGTAATGATGATGCTATCCGGATTGTTCAGCGGATAAGCGGTGTTGAAACAGAGTTGACCGGTACGGCAGTCGGGACGATTGCGGATGCTCCGGAGTTGGCTATTCGCTTGGAGAAGTTGGGCGTAAAATGGGGTTTGTTTGTAGATTATAGTGGTGGACATTCCTTGCAGCCGGTGGCGAATTGGGAGCATTCGATTTCAGATTCCGGATATTTTGGGATTTTATGCAAATACACGGCCAGTCGAAAGGATAAGTTTTATTTTGACGATATGGCCTTGTCAGTGTGGCTGCCGGATACGGAGAGTCCCCAGTTATTGGGGGCGCAGGCAGAAAATGCGCATCAAGTGGTGGTTACATTTAATGAGCCCTTAGCGCCGGTGATGCAAGCTGCCAATTTTTCCCTTTCGGGAAATGTGCAGGTGACGGCTGCGGATTTTGTTGCCGGTGATTCGACTAAGATTCTTTTGGAATTATCTCCGGATTTGGTGAATGGGCAGACTTATACGGTAAGTGCACAAAATATTAAAGATAAAAGTGGCAATGTAGGTGGCGGGAATGTTAGCTTCTCCTATTTGGTTCCTGAAGTTGTTGAACCTTTTGATATTATTATTAACGAGGTTTTTCCGGATCCATCACCATCGGTGGGGCTTCCGGAAAGTGAGTTTATAGAATTGTTTAATCGCTCGGATAAGGTCTTGAGTCTGGAGGGGTTAAGTCTTCAAGTGAATACAAGTCATCGGGATTTGCCTGTTTATAATTTACTGCCCGGGAGTTATGTTGTTTTGGTGGATGAAGCGGACACTTCGCTTTGGTCTGGGTTTGACTTTGTTTTGGGTTTGGATTTGCCGGGACTGAGCAATAGTGGGGCGACGCTTTCTTTGAGTTCCGGGACTAATGTGATTCATCAAATTGCCTATAATAAGCATTCCTATAGGAATCGAAATAAAGAAGATGGCGGATGGTCTTTAGAGTTGGTTAATCCCGAAAATCCTTGCTTGGGTGAGCTTAATTGGTTGGTTTCCAGTGATTTACAAGGTGGAACCCCGGGCGAAGTGAATAGCGTTCTGGATAAAAGCTTTCATCATGATGCTTTGGTTTTTGCGCAAGCTTATCCCGTTAGTCCGACTCAAATAGCGCTGTATTTTGATCAAAGTCTTGCAACTGATGCCGTTGATATAGATTATTATAGTCTAACACCCAGTGTGGCTATTCTGGAAGCTAACTTGGATGGGAAGGTCGTGTATTTGAATCTGGCGGAATCGTTGGAGTCCGGAGTGATTTATGAGGTGTCTGTATTGGCGGGTTTGTCCAATTGTGTTGAGCAGGCCGCCGGTGCAAAGCAAGCAATTCGGATAGGCTTGCCGGAATCCCCTCAAAAAGGCGATATCGTAATCAATGAAATATTATTTAATCCGATTCCTGGTGGAAGTGATTATGTAGAGCTGTTCAATGTATCCAATAAAATTTTTAATATTAAAAATCTAAGCTTGGCCAATTTGGATAAGGATAATGCTATCAAAACGATTACATCGTCGGCCTTGTTATTTCCTCGACAATATGTGGCTTTGACGCCCAATCGTTTTCAGGTGGAGTCGCAATATGAGCCGCCGGATACGGCTTGGATTGTTGAAAATGCCTTGCCGGGATTGGATGACAATCAAGGGAATGTGTCAGTTCTTTTTAATGGGCAAGTTCTTGACAGCGTCCGGTATGATAAAGAGATGCACAGCCGTTTTTTGAGTGATGCCTCGGGTGTAGCCTTGGAGAGGATAAGTCCTGTAGCGGCCTCCACAGGGCGGAGTAATTGGATTTCCGGAGTGAGTCAAACCCATTATGGTACGCCGGGTTATCAAAATGCACAATACACGGTTGCCCCAATCAGCGGTACGGATTATGTTCGAGTGGCACAAAAGGTTTTTTCACCGAATGGGGATGGTTTTGAAGATTTCGGTCTGTTTTATTATGAGTTGCCGGCATCGGGTTATTCGCTGAATGCTCAAATTTTTACTGCAGATGGTCAATTGGTTTACCGGTTAGTAAATGATGAATTGGTGGGGGCGCAAGGCCAGATACGCTGGGATGGGCTGGATGAAGGGGGAAACCGGGTTCCCGGGGGGATTTATGTTGTTCGATTTGAATTTTTTAGGGGGGATGGGGACAAGATAGTGGAATTGGAAAGTTGTGGGGTTGTTTGGCCATGACTTTTTTGCGGATTTATTTTTCGCAGATGTGCGTGGATTTATTTC
>JALVCY010000396.1 GCA_027009605.1 Saprospiraceae bacterium | reverse complement strand
TCTTTGAATCATTGATGTGGAGCCATGTTGGTTTTGGACGACCAGTCTGGCGGCATCATCAAATTTTTCATCCAAGTCAGCTAAAGAGAACCCCCCACTTTCACCGGCTTTTTCTTCTTCGTGGAACTCAGGCAGATAGAAAGGTTCCGGGAATCCGGGTTGGCTCGAAATAAAGTCAATGACCCGCTCTACTTCAGGCGTATCCACAAAGGCACCTTGCAATCGACGGACATCACTACCAAAAGATAAGAGCATGTCGCCTTTACCGATTAATTGTTCGGCGCCGCCACCATCCAGAATCGTTCTGGAATCCACTTTGGATGCAACCTTAAAGGCAATTCGAGCGGGGAAGTTGGCTTTGATGACACCGGTAATAATATTGACAGAAGGACGCTGCGTGGCAATAATCAAGTGGATACCCACGGCCCGTGACAATTGAGCCAAACGCCCTAGTGGTAATTCGATTTCTTTTCCGGCGGTCATGATTAAGTCCGCAAACTCATCAATGATTAAGACAATGTAGGGTAGAAACTCATGCCCTTTATTGGGGTTTAAGCGCCGGCTAATGAATTTTTTGTTGTATTCCTTAAGGTTTCGGACTTCGGCACGTTTCAGGAGGTCATACCGGCGTTCCATTTCAATGGTCAAGGAGTTCAGGGTGGTCACTACTTTTCCGACATCGGTTAGGATGGACTCGTTTTCACCCGGCAAGAAGCCTAAGAAGTGGGAGTCTAATTTTCCGTAAGGGAATAATTCTACCTTTTTGGGGTCAATCAAAATTAACTTCAAAGTCGATGGGTGATGCTTATAGAGCAAAGAGATGATGATGGAGTTGATACCCACGGATTTACCTTGACCGGTAGCCCCTGCAATCAATAGGTGGGGCATTTTGGCTAAGTCGGCAACCAATACTTCATTTTCGATGGTTTTTCCCAAGGCCATTGGGAGTTCCATTTTGGTACGTTTGAATTGTTCGGAGATAAGAATCTCCTTCATGCCGACGATTTGTTTTTTCTTGTTCGGGACTTCGATACCGATGGTGCCCCTTCCGGGAATGGGCGCAATAATCCGAATACCTAAAGCGGAAAGACTCAACGCAATATCGTCTTCTAAATTTCGAATCTTGGAGATGCGCACTCCTTTGGCCGGCACAATCTCATAGAGAGTAACCGTGGGGCCGATGGTGGCTTTAATCTTGTCAATATCGATTTTGAAATGGAGGAGCGTTTGGACAATTTCTTCTTTGTTGGCCTGTAGCTCGGCTCTATCCACTTCAAAAGTGTCGGAGTCATAGTCATCCAAAAGGCTCAAAACCGGATGCTCATAGCTGGATAGCTCTAAGGTTGGGTCGTAAGGTTCCATGTTTTCGCCAAAAGGCGGTGCGTTGTCTGGCTGTTTATCAAAATTGGCCGCTCGGGCTTCTTCCGGAATGGCGGATTCTCTTTTGGCCTGGACGACTTCCAAGTCTAAATCTTTGTTTTCAACTTTTTCTTGAATTTTGGCGGTGGACTTCGCTTTTTTGTCAGAGACTTCTACATCAAAATCTACGACCGGTGCATTGCCCACAACGGCAGGTACTAAGGGAGCTACTTTAGTATGGTCTTGAGCAGCAACGGTTACGGAACCATCTTCACCAATCGTAATGCCCCCCTTGGAAGTCTTGGTGGATGCTTTCTTAGCTTCCGCCAAATCGGATGCGGGGCGGCTTCCGCCAAAAATCTTCCTTTTGAGATCGAATACGAATTTACGAAAGGTGAAATCATTAATGGTGGGATTCATCACCCAAATGAGCATCACAATAGCTGAGAAAATGAATAATGCCGCTAATCCTAACGCCCCCAATACACCATGCAACCACTGAGCGATGCCTTCACCAATCGCTCCGCCCACCGGGAAAGAAGCGTTGGGGAAAATAAACTCCAAGAAAACCGCCAAAACGACCATAAGTATAGCCGTATTGCGGATAGCCGGATAATGCTTGCTGACGGGTTGACCCTTGAAAAGCGAGAGCCCCAGAATCGTGAGAATAAAAATCAAGGCAAATGCCGGTAACCCAAAAGTCCAAAAAATAAAATTATTGGAGATAATCGCCCCTAGCTTGCCCAAATAGTTGTGTACCGAAATGTCCGGTTCAACAAGCAAACTCCACCCGTATCTTTGGACAACACTCATGTCGGTTTTCCAAGTAAACAAATAGGCGGTAAAGGCAATCAAGAGATAAAACGCCATGAGCAATAGGAAGGCTCCAAAAATCTTGGGGATTCGCTCATCTTTGGACTTAAAAGGTAGTAACAACTGACCTTTTTTCTTTTTTCTCGTAGCTTTTTTCTTTTTACTAATGCTCATTCAAGTGTGTAGTTTGGTCGATGGTTTGGCGTAATCGACGCTTTTCAAGTGCTATAAAGAGTATAGAAACACTCTTATAGCCGACAAAATTACATCTTTTTGTTATATTTTGTTGCATTTATTTGGTGTTATTTTTAGCACTTGAACTTTCCAAAAGTTTTATACTTTTGGAAAGTTGAGTTTACTCCGAAAAGTCGGATGCAGTGGTTTGCTCTTGAGTCCACAAAATTTTATTTGGATTCTTTATGAATACTAGTGCGACCGAGACAAGGTGTCGCCCCGCCGGGGCTTCCTGTATCGTGCGATGTTGTCTGTTACAAAGGTGTCGCCCCTACGGGGCTGCCAACAGAGAAAATAGCCGAAATACATAAGCCTGAGCCCCATCGGGGCGACATCTTTGTAAGACTAACAAATAGTCGGGATATAGCTCCGTAGGAGCGACACCACGCTGCACTATGCATTGTA
>JALVCY010000395.1 GCA_027009605.1 Saprospiraceae bacterium | reverse complement strand
AGAAAGTGCAACTGATGTAAGAACTCGTATAAAAATAGATGATGAATTCAAAGTCTCGCAGGGCCAAGCCCTTTGGTACGAGGAAAACCTCCCTACCGAGAGCCTTCTGTATAGTTTAATCGTTGTTGACAAAGCAACTCGAAAGCTAAATATCTCCGAAGAAGAGGAGCCGGTTCCACCCGAGGAGAGCTTAGAAAAGGTTAATTTTATTTTGGCCAAAACAGTGGGTAAAGGCATTCACCAATTTGGCGGCAAATCTACTGTTGGTAGGGGGCTATGTAGTATTAAACTCTATGCTAGGGAAAACGGCAATGCTTAGAGATCAGCAGCGTGCATTGGAGGCGTACAAGCGTATCAAAAAAAGAAAAGACTCCGGGAAGCTAGACCCTTCCTATTCTACCCAGGCTACAAGCCTAATGCCGCTAATACGCTCTGCGGGATTATTGCAGGCTTGCGAGTTTTTGTATACTCGGAAAGACTCTTCGGCCCAAGACCTTCTAACCGACCTCGCTTCGACAGTTCTTAGCAAAGAAACTAAAGCCAAAGAATTTCTTGAACAAATACGCAGTGCAGAGTTTGAAAGATATTTGTTTTTAAGCCGAGAAAGTTTGGCGGTTTGTAAATGGTATCGCCGTTATGCAGAGTCTTTATCTGCTGAGGTTGTTGATAATGTGGACAGCTAAAAAGCACGTTGACAATCTAAGTACCAAAAATCTAGCAACTGCCCATACTGGCTTGATTTTTGATAAATATAAGAATTTAAAAGATGAAAAAGAAAAAGCTAAAAAAAACCTTGTTTTTAAAACCGCGAAACTTGCAAAAGCTGGTAACAGCTATACAAAATATTTTAATTTTTGGAAAAATAGTATTAATAATTCCTTCGACGAGTCATATCACGTAGCAAGCGCAGCGATAAAAGTCAAAGGTCGCATGCTTGTTGGTGTTGGCGAAGAATCAACAATTGAAACAGGCATAACCATCCATCGTACTTATGGTCTCCCCTATATCCCGGGTTCTTCATTAAAGGGTTTGGCTTCTGCCTATGCCCACAAATATCTTGGGCCTGATGAGACCGATGGTCACCACTGGTTAAAAGGCGATAAAGACGGCAATGGCCAAGGTCCTGCCCAAGAAGCAATCTTCGGTAGTACCGAGCAAGCTGGAGACGTCATTTTCTTTGATGCCCTACCAAACCCGAACCATACTCCCAATAAAGGCATCAGAGAATGGGAAGGCTGTTGGCTGGTACCAGATATTATTACTGTTCACCACCAAGACTACTACTCCAACAAAAAGGATTCCCCACCGGCAGACTGGGACGACCCCAACCCAATACCGCTTTTGTCGGCAGTTGGTGAATATTGGCTGGTTGTTGCTGGCAAGGATTGCAATGCTGTTACAGCTGCATTCAATCTTTTAAAGCTTGGTTTAAAACACGAAGGTATTGGTGCTAAGACGGCGATTGGTTATGGAAAGCTATCAAGTACATAGGAAAATCTAGGTTGAAAGGAATATTATGAGAAATCACCCTTTTATTTCAGGCACATTTTTGTTTCTCAGTGGGATTTTTGCAACACACGCAATCGAGCAATTAATCGAAAGCATAAAGGCACTCCCTAACTGGGCATCATTCATTATAGCAATTATCTTAGGGTTATTTTCTTGGTTAACTCGGCCGAAACCAAAGGTAGTTGTCAAGAACGTAATACCAAGGGAGTTATCGCTCACAAGACACCGACAAATTCGACGTAGAGCTTTGGTAGGTATAGTTTCTCCATTCAAATGGCATGATAAGACTAGCCCACCAAAAACCCTAAAAGACTTAAACGATGATATTCAGAAAGGTGCAACACCAAATTTTGGTCAAACAAGCTTAGGGCCTATTATTCAGGTAATAGATGAATACATCGATAACAATGATTTGGAAAGCATCTGGTTGATATCTTCAGATAAATCAATCGGTTGCACAAAAACAATAAGGGATTATTTGGTTAAAATTAGAAATTTTGCACCCGAGAACATTGCTTATGACGACAAATGGTCAATTGGAGATGCTTTTATAAAGGAAGCCGTCGATGAAACCAGGGAGTTGTTTGCAAGTGCACACAATGAGGCTCTAAAAAAATATAAGTCGAATGAAATTATTTCAGAGGTCACAGGTGGCACAAAGGCTATGACAATAGGTGCTGTTCTGGCTTGCATGAATCCAGAAACTGATATCCAATACACTGCGATTATCAGGAAGCCAAAAACGAAGTTGGACAGTATCTTCTATCGCTTTGAAGTAAATGTACCAAATAAGTAGCTTGTTTTGAATCGCGGAGATTCACTTTGCCTGCACATAAGAAAAATCAATTATGAATCATCAATTTACGGATAATTATGAACTCAGCTTCCACACCATCGGCCGCAGCCCCCAACCAATAATCATGGTTGCCAAACAACTAAAGGCCAAAGAAATCCACCTTTTGCATACGGTTGATACTATATCTACTTGTCAAGAGGTGGAAAAGGAATTGCCGAACAAAACTATTATCCGGCATGAAATCGACAGGATAAAACCAGCCAAAATGTATAAAGCAGTAAATACTGTTCTTCAAACGCTTCCTACAGGCTCCATAGTCGCTTTTGATGCTACTTCCGGTACCAACAAAATGGTAGCGGCCGTCTCAATGCTTGTTTTTCAAATTAATTCCAAGGGTAAACACAAAGCCGACCTGTTTTTTATGGATTTTAAAGAATATGACCCCAAACTCCGTCGCCCAGTGACAGGCAGCGAATACCTTTGGCAATTTGAATTACCCAGCTAAC
>JALVCY010000394.1 GCA_027009605.1 Saprospiraceae bacterium | reverse complement strand
GTTTAGGTGCTCCTATTTTAGGGCAAAAAATAGGCATTTTTGTGGATGTTGAAGCTACAATTTTTGAAGCGTAGCTGGGCTACGTGAAAAAATTTTAGCAAAAACAGGCGCAAAAAGGGCATTTTTTAACCAAAATAGTGGGTACCTAAACAGTTACTATTTTTTTTTTGTATCTTTAGCCAACTACAGGCAGCATTTTGAGTGGCACAGGCATTATAAGAGTGTGCACGGGTAGAAAGCGATTTACCGGGTTAATCTAAATATAAAAATCGTAACTGTTTAGATGCCCCAATTTTTAGGTAGAAAATAGGCATTTTTGTGGATGTTGAAGCTACAATTTTTGAAGCGTAGCTGGGCTACGTGAGAAAATTTTAGCAAAAACAAGCGCAAAAAGGACAGTTTTTGACCAAAATAGAGGGGGGCTAAACAGTTACAACAAATCTAATAAGCGTACCAAATTGACAGAAGCGAACATCATTCAAGGTTGTATTAACGAAGACCCATACTATCAAAAAATACTTTTTGAGCGATACTCGGGGCGTATGATGACGCTTTGTTTGCGCTATAGTAATTTTCAAAAACAAGATGCAGAAGATATTTTGCAAGAAGGATTTATTCGTATTTATGACAAAATAGCCCTGTATCGTGACTTCGGTAGCTTTGAAGGTTGGATGAAACGGATTTTTATCAATATCGCCATCCGTAGAAACCAAAACCTTAAAAAAAAGGCCTCTATTTCTTTGACACTGGAAGAAGGCCGAAATTCCATCCAACTCCCCCATGCCATCGAAAACTTGTCCGCTGAACAAATCCTAGCCATCATTGAAAATTTGCCGGAAGGCTATCGAATCGTCTTTAATTTATATGAAATTGACGGTTATTCACATGCCGAAATCGCTCAAATTCTCGGTATCAAAGCAGCTACTTCCCGTTCTCAATTGACCAAAGCAAAGATTCTTTTAAAGAAAATGTTGACTGCTTACCACACGGACTTTAATTTACATACGCCTTCTCTAAATAACTGAAACAAGATGAAAAATAACATTAGCCATATCATTAATTCTTTTGAATCGCCTGTCAATCCGGCCTTGTTTGACCAAATTATTAAATCTCGTAACGCACGAAATCGTAAGAAAAAATGGGGCATTTGGGCTTCTTTTTTGGCCATTTTTGTGATGGGTACGGCCTCCTTCCTTTTTTGGGGCAACCCAAAACCTCCTAAGCAGACTCAAAAACAGCCTGAGATGGCGACAGCGACCACTCACCTAAACAAGAAAAATCTACGCCAACAGCCTCGGCAGCTTCCCCTTGCGGAAAAATCCCTTTCAGAAAATCCCCTTGCGGAAAAATCTGCCCCACAGGCAACCCCTACAAAAAATAGAAAACAACTAGCCGCCTCATTTCCGAAAACTCATAAATCAGATGCCCAAAATTTAGCCCCCCGCCAAACCAATGTCGCCAACTCCCCAAACCAAGCCATACTTCCGGCCAAGAATACAACTCCGGCGGAGTCCTCGCTCAAGCTTGCGCAAAAAAGAACACCGGTTGCAAAAAACACAGCTTTGCTGCCCGGTCTGGTAGCCTTTATGGAGCCGACTCCTTACCAACTACCCCTGCCCAATCATGATTGCTACTCTTTCAACGGTCGCAACAGAAATCCCAGCACCTTATTCCTTGATATTCTTGGCTCACCGGACTGGGTTCAATCTACCTTGGCCACCCGCACCAGAGATTTTAATTCCTACCAAACCACTCGGGAATCAACTGAAAAGCCGGAATTCTCCTACTCCGCTCAAGTTGGGATTGGGCTCGAAACCGGCAGCGGCATAGTCTTCCGTACCGGTGTCAATTACAGCCGTTATGAAACCAAATTCTATAAAAAAGACCCCGCTTTCAAAAAAGTGACCATCAACCAAATCTTTGACCAACAAGGCAATCTAATCAAATTAGACACCATCACCACCATTGGAACCTACGAAATTCAGCACTATAACAAACAGGTATTCATCGGCATCCCACTCACCATCGGCTACACGACCGCCGGCAAAAAACTGGATATCGGTCTAAATATGGGATTACAATTCAACATCAAAAACCAAGCAGACGGACGTATTATCGGCACTGATGGTCAAGTTTCTAATCTGACCATTTCCAGCACCAACACAAAACCCATCTACAAAAGCAACGTAGGAATTCAAGGAATTGCCAACCTAAACTTAGCTTTAGAAATCAATAAACACTTGGATTTAATCGTGGCTCCCCACGTCAAAATCACCCCCAATCCGATTACCACCACAGACTATCCACTCACTGAAAAATTGTTAACTACAGGTCTTTGGGTAGGTGGCCGCATCCGGTTCTAGTTTCAAGCCGAAAGGCACCTGCGAAGCTTACGTGCAAATCAACTAACGAAGTCCGAAGGACGAGTGAATCAACTAACGAAGTCCGAAGGACAAGTGAATCAACTAGCGAAGTCCGAAGGACGAGTGAATCAACTAGCGTAGCTTGCGAGCGAATCAACTTCTTCAACTTTCTCAACTAACAGAATATCGAATGATGAATGCCCAATATCGAATAATGAAGTAAAATCCCGGTAAAAACCCAAATATTCTCAACCTGCGAAGCTCTCAACCCGAAGTCCGCAGGACGAGTCTCAACCTAGAGAGCCGAAGGCGAACGTTCTCAACTTCTTCAACTAGCGAAGCGAATCAACTTTCTCAACTAACAGAATATCGAATGATGAATGCCCAATATCGAATAATGAAGTAAAATCCCGGTAAAAACCCAAATATTCTCAACCTGCGAAGCTCTCAACCACGAAGTCC
>JALVCY010000393.1 GCA_027009605.1 Saprospiraceae bacterium | reverse complement strand
ATTCTTTTTCGGAGAATTTGCTTACCATATCCATATCTATTCTCAGTACTTATCTTTTTTGGAAAATGGATAAGGGGATAATCATCTACTTCCGTAAAAAACGGCCACACCACAAGGATTATATCAGGCGTCTAAGCTTGCAACTCGTGGTCATTACTGTTATTTCTTTTTTAATTCTTCATGGACTCCTCCTATCGGGTATTTATCACCTTTCGGAAAACCAAATTCCGGCCCCCACCGAAGGAGAGTTATTAGCGGGCATGTACACCATTACTTTTTTTGTAATTGCCATTTATGAAGCCATGTACTTCTTTGACCTTTGGAAAATACAAACGCTCGAAAACGAAAAGCTAAAAACCGAAAACGCCAAGGCTCAACTGAATGTCCTTAAAAACCAAATCAACCCGCATTTTCTATTCAACTCATTCAATACGCTGGTCTCCATTATTCCGGAAGATACTGATACTGCCGTAAAATTCACCACAGAATTATCCCATTTTTACCGGTTCATCCTAGCACTCAAAGACAAAGAACTCATCCCTTTATCCCAAGAGTTAGAATGCGTGGAATCCTTTATTTACTTACTCAAAATCAGGTTTGAAGAGCGACTTATCGTCCACAAGGATATAGACGTCACCAGCCTAAACAAGTACATTGTACCTTTATCCCTTCAAATCCTAGTTGAGAATGCCACCAAACACAATATCGTCTCTCAAACGAAACCTTTGACCATCTCGATTCAGGTCTCCAATCATAAAATATGTGTCGAAAATAACATCCAACTCAAAAGAGAAATAGAATCTACCCAAACGGGCTTAAGAAATATTCGCCAACGCTATCAACTTCTTACCCAAAATAACATTACCATTACCAATCAAGACCAACGCTTCAAAGTCTGCCTTCCTTTGATTGATGTCAAAAAGCTATAAGTCATGACCCACAAAATTCTAATAATTGAAGACGAACAACCGGCCGTCAAAAGACTCCAATCCTTGATTAGTCATCACCTAGCCCCCGTCGAATTGCTAGGCGCCATCGACTCGGTAGAAGATAGTGTGGCTTTTCTAAAAACACAGCCCGAGCCCGATTTAGTTTTCATGGACATCCAATTAGCTGACGGACAAAGCTTTGACATCTTTCACCAAGTCTCCATTTCGTGTCCCATTATTTTTATCACGGCTTACAACGACTACGCCATCCAAGCCTTTGACGTTAACGGGCTAGACTACTTACTCAAACCCATCAAAGAAGAGCGTTTTGCGAAAGCCATCCAAAAATATCTGCAAAAAAACACCCCCCAAACGGACTACTCAAATATCATCCAACAGCTTCAAACGACGTCATATAAATCTCGATTTTTAGTCAAGCAGGGAGACCAATTTATCGTCATTCCTACGGACAAAATCGCCTATTTTCAGTCTTTGGATGGATATACGCATCTGTTTAGTACCGGGGGAAAGAAGTTTTTATTGGACGACTCTATCGAATCCATTACTCCGCAACTAGACCCGTCTATCTTCTTTCAAGTCAACCGGAAAACCATTCTCAGCATTTCGGCTATCCACAAAATCAATAGTTGGTTCAACAGCCGTTTGAAGATTGAATTACGTCCCCGGCCACCCGAAGAAGTCATTGTCAGCCGCAATAGAGTCAAAGAATTTAAGGCATTTTTGAATCAGTAAGCAAAGGGGGAAGCGATTACTTCGTTCGGTTCAGACCGGCCTTGGCTTTACCGTGTAAGGCAATGCGATATTCATTGGGCTTGATACTCAAGGTCTTTTTGAAATACTCTCTTGCTTTGGGGATGTTGCCCAATTGTTCATAAATGATACCGATTTGGAGTGCTGCATTACATGGATAATACGAATCAGTATCACCTTTTTTATCCAAGACTTCCAAATAGTGAACAATCGCTTCGGTGTACCAACCTAACTTTTGGCTCACTCTAGCGGCACGATACAAGTATTCCAGGCGCAAGTCTGCATAGGCAAAATCATCGACACTATACTGTCTCAGCAGATCATGCGCCTGCCGGTAATAGCCACCATCAAACAACATCCTAGCCTTTAACAATCGGACATCCGGCTTTTCACCGCGCATCGCATCATCATACGCCGCTTGGTCGCCTTCTTGACGTTTATTCCCCTTTGTTTTTACTAGGGACATGTAGTGTTTGTATTGGGATTCTTCACCGTGAATTAAGGCATTCCAAGCCAATTTTTGATACGCTTCCTTGATATAAGATTGTCCCTTTTGGTACTTAATAAACTTCAAAAAATCAGCTTCCGCCCCGGCATCTAAGCGGTACAATTTGGTCAAGCCATTCATAAAGTGCAAAAACGGCAAGTCAAAAAATTCTTTCCCGTAAGGGCGCTTGCGCAAAATAGCTTCGGCTTCCTTGGATTTGCCGGCATGCAGGGCAATATTGGCTTGGACAAAACACCCCAAAGGATTTTTTACGGGATCCATTTTACTCTTAGAAATCACTTCCCAAGCCTTATCTCCTTGATTAGACAAGTGAAGCAGCAAGAAAGCGTACATGATTTCTGTTTCTTCTCGAAAGATAAAGTCATCGTGTGTTTCGGCGTAAGCCAATACAGACTCAATTTCCTTTTTCCCTTGCTTAATAGAGCCGTCTATTTTACCGATTAATTTTACGCCCCAGCGATACTTATCCGGCACAGAGCCCACGATAGAATGCAAGATGCCCAAACTTTTTTTATTAGCCATAAAGTCCGGAAACTTGGCTTGATTCTTTTTGAGCAATTGGTAAGCATCACTGACTTCATTGAACGCAGAAAGATACTCCCCAAATTTAATGCGCAACAGCGCCCAGTGCAGGTTGATTTCTGCTTGCGCATAAAGATAGTAGGGCGATTTTTTATCTCCGGAGCGTATTTTGCGCAAGCGGCGATACTTGTTTTTCTCCAGTTTCCTAAAAAGCGCTTTATCTTCTGTTATGAATATTTTGAAAAAGTCCACATAATCTTCGATATGATAGACGATAAGATTATCCGGCTCGGACACTTTTAGTTGATATAATGCATTCTCTGCTTCATCCAATCGGAGATTGATGATAAGTTCGTAAGCATCCTTGGCTTGCAGGGTATAACGAAAATAGGCAGCTTTGGCGTGGCCTCTCATCGGAGCCAAACAAAAAAGAAAAATAAAAAGTGAGAACAATGTACGCACAGCAAAAAAATTAGATGGAACTGACAAGCCACAAACCCAACAAAAGTAGTTGTTTTTTGTCACAATCCCAAAGGTTAGCATAAAATAAGTGATAACGCCTTTCCGGAAGGAGCAGAAAAGCGATGGTAGATACTCTCACTGTGTGAATACTGATAACGGTAGAATCCCAAAAGACCCTACCGTTATTATTTATTTCTTTAATATTTATTTAGCTACGAGCCAGAATGTTATGCTTTTTCGGCTTTGGGTGCGGTCAAGATTTCAGGATCCACCAAGACACGACCACAATGCTCACAAGCAATAATCTTTTTGGTCAGGCTTAATTCCAGTTGAATTTGAGCCGGCACCTTATTGAAGCAGCCCCCACAAGCATCCCGCTCTATGGCCACGACAGCCAAACCATTGCGATAATTATTACGGATGCGAGAATAGCTCTTTAACAAGCGCTCTTCAATATTTTTCTTAGCCTTAGCCGAAGCCTTCATAAGCTTGGCTTCTTCTTTTTCTGTTTTTTCAATAATCTTCGCCAACTCGGATTGCTTCATGTCCAAAGCGCTCTTCATATCTTCCAACTTGGCTTTTAAGCCATCTAGGACTTCCATGCGGGTTTCCTTCTTTTTGGCGGCATCCTTTATCCGCTTTTCAGCCAATTTTATGTCCAATTCTTGGTCTTCCAATTCTTTGGTTAAGGCTTTGTATTCACGGTCATTCCGGACTTCGTCCATCTGCTTCTTGTACTTCACCATCATTGCTTCCGCATCTTTGATGGCACCGCGATGACCCAAAATTTGTTGGTCAATCTCGTTAATTCCACTTTCCATGCGAGCAATACGAGTCTCCATACCTACGATTTCATCCTCTAGGTCTTTGACTTCCATAGGAAGCTCTCCACGAAGAATTTGAATCTTATCTAATTCAGAATCAATGAGTTGCAGCTTGTATAATGCTTTCAACTTATCTGCGATGGTTAGTTCAGTCTTTGCCATTAGCTAAAATATTTAATCGGATTTGTATTCGTTTCCGCAAAACGGAGTGCAAAGTTAGGGTTTTTTTCACTTAAATACCTATATATTAAAGGAATTGTGAATTGCTCGCTCTCAAAATGGCCTATATCCGCTATCAATATCTGACCATCCGCATCAAAAAACTCGTGATACTTAAAGTCCCCCGTTATAAACACATCCGCCCCCGCCCGAATGGCATCCTTCAATAGAAAACTTCCCGAGCCCCCACACAAAGCCACTGTTTGAATGGGTTTCCCCAAAAATGCCGTATGCCGGATGCAATCCGTTTTCATCTCTCTTTTCAGAAATCCTAGAAATTCCTTTTCCTCCATCGCTTGCACTAAATGCCCTACTACTCCGGCCCCAATTTCTTGATTATCGGGAGATTTGGGGCGCAGGATGGTTAATTCTTCCAATCCCAATTTTTCGCCTATCATTGCATTCACTCCGTGCAGTACATTGTCCAAATTGGTGTGAATCGCATAAATCGCTACATTATTCTTGATGGCCTTGATGACCGTTCTTTGGACATAATCCGCCCCCACCAGTTGCTTTAATCCGCCAAAAATAATGGGGTGATGCGCTACCACCAAATTACATCCCTTAGCGACGGCTTCGTCAATAATGGCTTCGGTGACATCTAGGCTGATTAAGCATCCGGTGCATTCTTCTTGGGCATCACCTACTATTAAGCCGGCATTGTCGTAGGATTCTTGCAGGTGGTTTGGGGCTAATGCTTCTAGTTGGGTGGTGATTTGGTTTATTTTCATTTTTTTTTGTTTTTGTCTTTGGTCTTTGGGGTGCGCCTGTGGTGCTTTTGGTCTTTGGCTTCGGTAGTGGTTTGTTCTTGGCTTCGTTTATTTCATTATTCGGCATTCGTTATTCACCATTCGATATTCTGTCTTGGCTTTTTATTGTATCTGTGGTTGATCTTAGAGAGATTTCCAAAATCTTGTGTAGTTGGGCTTTACCGGAAATTGGTTTGGCTACCGGCTTCGCTCTTTTGGTAGATTTTGAAAATCAGTGGTCTTTGCCCTGCTTTCTAGGCGAGACTTTTGGAATCCAAATAAATTTGGAAGTACCGAACTCTAGTCCTTTTGTGACAAAATTTTCTTTTCGATGCTTGTCGTCGAGTATCCTTCCACAAAGGGTAAACTCTTTACTTCTCCCCCGTCCGCCAACACAATGTCCGATCCCACTATTTGCTCGGGTGTCCAATCTCCTCCCTTGACCAAAACGTCGGGACGTATGGCCTTAATTAACTCGTAAGGCGTGTCTTCCGCAAAAACCGTGACCACATCTACATACATCAAGGAGGCCAATAGATGATAGCGCGTTAATTCGTCTTGGATGGGACGATTGGGTCCCTTTAATCGGGAAATGGATGCTTGCGAATTGGCCGCCACAATCAAAATATCCCCCAAATCCTTCGCTGCCGCCAAATAATGCAAGTGCCCATAATGCAGTATATCGAAACACCCGTTAGTGAAAACGATTTTTTTGCCTTCGAGTTTCCATTTTTTTCTCCTTTCGGAAATGGCTTTCCAAGATAGGATTTTGTCTTTGATTTGTGTTTCTAGCATTTTTTTTTGTTTGGTCTTTGGTCTTTGGGGCGCACCTGTGGCGCTTTTGGTCTTTGGCTTCGTGAGTGGTTTGTTCTTGGCTTCGTTTACTTCATTATTCGGCATTCGTCATTTGTCATTCGATATTCTGGGGAGGCTTGGTTGATGAAGTTTAGAAGGTTTAGACGCTCGCTAGGGCTCGCCGGATTACTCCTATTGGTCACACCTTTGGTGCTTTTGGGGATTTTCCACTTCTTTAATTATTATTCGGTGTTCATCATTCGATATTCTGGTTTTTTCTTTTTTTGGGGTGAATGCAATTCGGCCTTGCGGGTTTGTTTTGCTTTGTATGTGGTTGATTCTTGGGGAGATTTCCAAAATCTTGCGTAGTTGGGTGATATTGGAAAAATTTGGCTAGCGGCTTCGTTCTTTTGGTAGATTTTGAAAATCGGTGGTCGATTCTTAGCTGTATTTTGGTACTTGGCATTCTTTCTACGGGGCGGCATCCCCCTTCTTCTCCCCCACCACCGGCTCATAATGCCGATTAATCACCGGCATCAAGATCCAAGACAACAGGCCGAGAATGGCTATCCCGAAGATTTGAATGGCAAAAAATATGATATTGGCAAATGAGAAACTGTCGCCGGGACTAATCCCATATAACGATAAGCCCGCCACGACCATAGCATGATAAGTGCCCATGCCGCCCGGCGAAGGAATAATCATCCCCAAACTGGCAAAAACAAATACCAATAATCCCGCCTGCGGGCCCAAATGCGCCGTCGGTGCAAACGCATTAAAACACAGATAAGTCATCAAATAATACATCAACCAAATCACCACCGAATGAAACAAAAAGCCCCACACATTATCCAATTGGCTGATGGTCTTGATTCCTTCCAACAAGCCTTTAAGGATGTTGCTAACTTTTTGATAGATGATGTTATGGCTGAATTTTTGGCGATTCTTAAACAAGTAAACCATCAAAGCCAACAAGGCTACACTACCTACCCAAAAAATTGGATTGCTCAGCAAGGCTTTTCCCGGAAGGCTGCCTTTTTCCGCAAGGTATCCAAACAACGTGTCCGACTCAAATATTAACGCTATCGCAAATACAATCACAAACGAAAGCATATCCACTATCCGATCGACTACGATGGTTCCTACTACTTTTTCCACGGGAATCTTCTCTACTTTCGCCAAACTGGTCGCCCGTATCAATTCCCCGAGACGCGGCAAGCCCAAATTGGCCAAATAACCGATGAAAATCGAAAAAAGCAAGTTGATATAACGCGGCGCAAAGCCCAAAGGCTTTAACAGCATCTTCCAGCGTGCCGCCCGACTGAAATTACTGATAATAAAAGCCAAAACCACTACACCCAGCCAATAATAATCCGCTTCCGCAAAATCCCGCAACACCTTATCCAATAGGCTACAATCTTCCGTAGGAATCCCATCCAAGGCACATTGCGCCTGATAAGCGGCCTGTTGTTTGCGAAAGACAAAGTAAAGAATCCCAAGCCCCACCCCTAAAAACAGGATGAATTGGAGTAAATTTTTGGCAATTTTCCGGATAGCGGGCACTAGTCAGGGTTTTGAGTGAGTATGGATTTAGGTTTATCTCAGCTTATTATTGATGTCCGGGAAGACTAATTTGGGTTTAAAAGCCTTGGCTTCTTCCACGGTCATATAGGCATAGGAGATAATAATCAGCGTATCGCCCACCATGGCACGACGTGCGGCGGCTCCATTAAGCCCAATCACTCCGGAGCCCCGCTCCCCTTTGATGACATAAGTCTCGAAGCGTTCGCCATTGTTGTTATTGACAATTTGTACGCGTTCGCCTTCGATAAAATCGGCCGCATCCATCAAATCTTCGTCGATGGTAATACTCCCCATATAGTTTAAATCACCTTGGGTCACCTTGACACGGTGAATCTTGGATTTGAATCTTTGTATAAACATGGCACAAAGTTACAGAATTATTTTAATATTGTGTGAGATATTGACCGATTCAACAAGGCAATTTCATACTTGACCACAAATCCATTTAAAACTATAGAACCTGGAAATTTCTTAACAAACCAAGTTGAATAGCCTTACCCTAGCCAAACTACAGATTCCCTAGACGAAGAAGGCTTTAACCATGAATCCAAAATACCACTCTAAAAAGCGTTTTTACTTAAACTTAGCATACCCCATATACATTGTTTTTTTTGACTTAATTTGAAGCAAAAAATCTCCATTAGAGAGCTCTCCCCATATACCCTTCGATAGAAGCGCAAAGGGATTCAATCTAACAACGGTTTCTCTTAGTTTCCCATCAGGAGAAATAGCAACATCCAAAAGATTATATTTTTTCTCACTAAAATTGAGCTTCTTAACCCTTTCAATAGGTTGATTTTTATTTCTATGAGCAGTATTCTCTTTTTTGTCATTAAAGAGGACATGATAGGTGTCATTCTTATGAGCGACAATAGCCGAGCCAAACAAACCGGCTTTATTAATGTTTTTACGAATGATGTTTTGCCATTTTAATTCACCACCAGAATCGAATTGGGCTCCTACGATTTCTTTATAGGAATATATGACTTCCCAATAGTTTGCCTTCATTAAAGTCTCACTAGTGGTTTCTTGCCAAAATAGAGTCAATTTATTGTTTACATAAGAAGCCTTGAGCAAAGCCAGATTTCTCAACAAAGGAAACCCTTTCTCCCCTATTTTCCACTTAGCAGGAAAAGGATAGGTGTGATTCTCTATCGTTTCGGAAGAATAGTCTATTTTACCAACATAGAGACCGGTTAATAACTCTTTCTTTCCATGATAAGGGTACACCACTAACAATCCATTCTCAACAGGCTGTATATGCCCCCTAGTTGTGGCCAAACCCTTTGATTTTAGTGGTATTCTATAATCGTTCTTTTCCCTACCTTCCTTTGAAAAAACATAGATCTTATCATAAATTCTTATAATAATATTAGCATCATCATCTAACTGATAATCAACTCTTGATTTTTTGGGTGGAACAGGTAAGTCTAATGTTTTGGAATATATTTTTTTCAAATCCTTATCAAAAACAGCTGCAACCACCTTGTGGCGATTGCCTTCTAGCTCATAAAAAATAGATATTTTACTTTTGTCCGGACTTTGAACAATTCTAAAATTTGAGTAATAGTCTTTTTCAATTAATTGTCTTGGCTCACTTAGGGTGCCGCTTGTCTTGTCCAAAGAATAAGCATACAGTCTTTCCCTTTTTCCTTTGCGAAATAAGCTCCTATTAAAAATCCATATCTTCTTATCCGTCTCTTTGGCCGTGAAATATCTAAGAATTTTTTTATCTATTTTTCGTGGAAGATCCCAATACTTGCCTACTGAAAAATCTTTTAGCTTATAGCTAACCAATCTATATTTAGGAATATAAACAGGCTGTTTATCCTTATTTACTAATTGGGAGCCAGAATTATTTTTGGCTTCCATAAGATAAGCATACTCATTTGACGAGCCTACATAATGACGCTTATCTATTTTCTTTTCCTTTTTCCAAGGGAATTCTGAACCATGAAAAGAAAATTGAGCAACCAAGCTCGATGTAAATAAGAATGATAGAAAAACAAGAAAATACAGTTTCATTTTTTTTTACCACAAAGATAACAATTTCAAAACATATTAAATGCGACAAATAGGAGAATATTTTGGATAAATCCTTACCTTTACCCCAAAATAACCCAAAGTCATGAAACAAGCCTACATCACCGACGCCATACGCACCCCTATCGGAAAATTTCGCGGAAGCCTATCTAGTATCCGCACGGATGATTTAGCGGCCTTACCCATAAGGGAGTTGCTTGCACAAAACCCTACACTTGACCCTAGCGCAGTCGAAGATGTCATCATCGGTTGTGCCAATCAAGCCGGAGAAGACAACCGAAATGTGGCACGAATGGCTCTTTTATTGGCTGGATTACCTTTTTCTGTGCCAAGAGAGTCAATCGACTTTGTTCGTCAGGGATGTCCGCAGTCATTCATGCTAACCGAGCCATCAAAGCAGCACTTACTCTGATTCTATCGTTCTAATGATGAGTCCACTCCAAAAAGCATCCGTAAATAAAACTCCAACATGAACAAATTTGCACTTACTATCATCGCAATTGTACTAATATTAAGCACATCCGCCGCCCAAGAAAATAAAGTCATTCGCAAAGTAATTCAAAAATACTCAGATATTGAAGATAAGATCCTTCCTTATAGTAAAGTCTTATACCAATATGACAAAAACAACAATGAAACAAATGTTCAGAAATTTTACTGGGATAATGATTCTTTAAAATATCATCTAGAGTTCACTTCATCTAAAACCTACTCGCCAACGAACAAAATCTTGACCCAAAAAAGCCATTACACTCCTTATCACGAAACATCAAATACCACCTATGAATATGATCAATCCGACTCATTAAGCTTCTCATCTCAAATCACTTCAGACGAATCATATAGTAAGAAAACACTAAAATTCTACACATCAGCTCAAATTGATTCTATTTATTGGTATTACCTTTCACCCCAAAACACCTGGGAGCTTCAAGAAAAAAAATATTTTACGTATTCAGGTAATAAAACTTCCACATCTAGGTTCTTCTACTCAAGTTCAGATAGTACTTGGACAAAGATAGGTGAAACAATTATAATAATTGATACTATCCAAAACTCCAGAAGCTACTGGACGAATATCAGCGATTTTGCGCAAGAAGAAATGTGGATTACATACTTCGATGAGCATATTAGTCAATACTTTATCAAACCGTTTCAATCAACCGAGTTTGAGCTTACATCAGAAACCATCACTTCCATTACAAATAATTCTTTTTCGCTACCTATTGAGATAATTTCAGTAACCAATGCTTATGATAATGGCCAAATATGGCTTACTTCCCACTCTAAATCCAACTACGATTATTACTGTGACAATATTCTAAAAGAAGAGAGAAAAAGCTACAATGATAAACTAAATCTCATTACGACCTACTACTACCAAAAAGGCACTAACTGTAATCAAGAAATGGAACCAACAATCAACATCTCCCCAAACCCCTTTCATGACTACATCGACCTAACGGGTACAGCACTAGAATATGAAGATGTGTCCATCAATATTTACAATTCAATAGGACAGAACATATTTTCAAAATCACTCAGCGAAAGAACGAATAGCTATCATATTAAGCTTCCTCACCTTTCAAAAGGAATTTATCTAGCAACATTCCAATGGAATAAACATACTCCGGTTAGTAAAAAACTCGTCAAAAATTAATTTAGGCGATTATTCTGTAAAATCAAATTTATGATTTTTTTGCTCCCACATGATTTTTATAGAAAAACCCTTATAGAGTGACTATTGCCCGGAGCAGTACCTGTTTTGTATTCACTCTCCCTGCAACCGAACCAAGGGTCTGCCCGAAACCAAAAAATGGTTATGACTCCCGGATAAGACTGATTTTCAGCAAAGAAATTAGGTCATTTGGCCCAAAATGGGCGACTCAACTAGTCCGGCATAGGAATATGTATAAAATTCCCTACCTTTAACCCAAAATCGACAAGATGAAACAAGCCTACATCACCGATGCCATACGCACACCTATCGGAAAATTTCGCGGAAGCCTGTCCACTATCCGCACGGATGATTTAGCGTCCTTGCCCATCAGGGAATTGCTTGTGCGAAATCCCACTCTTGACCCTAGCGCAGTCGAAGACGTCATCATCGGTTGCGCCAATCAAGCCGGCGAAGACAACCGGAATGTGGCGCGAATGGCGCTTTTGTTGGCCGGATTACCCTATTCTGTGCCGGGAGAGACGGTCAACCGGCTTTGTTCGTCGGGAATGTCGGCGGCCATCCATGCCAATCGGGCGATTAAAGCGGGCGATGGGGACATCTTTATCATCGGCGGTGTCGAAAACATGACTCGCGGCCCTTGGGTGTTGGCCAAGTCTGCTCAGCCTTTCGGAAATGATGCCCAACTCTATGATTCCAGCTTCGGTTGGCGCTTCATCAATCCCAAGATGGTGGACCTTTACGGCACCGAGAGTATGGGCAATACCGCAGAGAACCTTGCGGAAAAATTCAATATCGGGCGCGAAGAGCAAGATTGGTTTGCTTGGCAAAGTCAGATGAAAGCCACCAAGGCACGAGACAACGGACGTTTTGCGGAAGAAATCATGCCGGTATCCATTCCTGTCCGAAAATCAGACCCGATTACTTTTGAGCAGGATGAATTCATTCGGTCATCCACTACGACTAAGATTTTGGCTAAGCTACGCCCGGCCTTTCGGCCAAATGGCACGGTCACCGCCGGCAATGCTTCCGGGCTCAATGACGGAGCTGCCGCCATGCTCATCGCTTCTGAGCAAGGCCTAAAAGACCACCAACTAAAACCAATAGCTAGAATCGTCTCTTCGGCAGTCGTCGGCGTAGAACCCAGAATCATGGGTATCGGCCCGGTCTATGCATCCCAAAAAGCCCTAAAAAAAGCGGACTTAACGCTTCAAGACATGGACATCATCGAAATCAATGAAGCTTTCTCCGCCCAAGTCCTAGCCGTTTTGCGCAAGCTTAATATCGACAAACTAGACCCTAGAATCAATCCCAACGGCGGTGCCATCGCTCTCGGTCACCCGCTAGGTATGTCCGGTACACGCATCTTGCAAACGGCCGCCATTCAGCTACAAAAAACCAACGGGCGTTATGCTTTGGTGACGCTTTGTGTTGGAGTTGGGCAGGGGTATGCTACTGTTATTGAGCGGGTGTAGGAGGAAGCAACAGATAAGGATTAGCAATAGACCGGAAGCCAAACCGCTTGAGCAGAGAGACTTCATCCTTTGGAATCACTTCGTTTTCTAAGATTTCTTTTACAACCGGCTGCTTAAGCCCGGGAATACGGATTTTGAAAAAAGGCCACAAAAACTCACTCCGGTACACTTTATCAAGACGAGGAAACCCGGGAATTGGATAGTAAACGTCCGCCTGCTCTTTAAAAGAATCGGAATACTTAAAACACCATTCACCATCTTCAAAATCCAAAAAGCCAACGACCATGTCATCCAACTTCAAGATAAATTGGGCACGAGTCTGAGTCGGTACAGAAATTATCTGCTCATCGCTCTTTTTGAAAAATTCTTTTAGGCGTTTTAACATTTTGCTTTTTTACGTAGGTAATTGAATCTGAACTTGATTGCCAAAATTACTAACTCTAGGCGCTCTTCAATAAAGAAAAACCGAAATTCGTCCTTTATCATTTGCACCACCCTCCTTTCATTTTTCAAAGAAGACAACTCTAAAACGATATCTTTGTATAATTTGTTTTTTTCGACAAGAAAATCAATCAATTCGAAATGGTTAATTTCAGCATCATCATCCAAACTGACTCTAGGATAAGCATTTTTAAGATAATTTTCCAGTTTTTGACCATGTTTTTTATGATAGTTTCTTAGACTTTCGATTATTCTATCATCTGACCAATTCCAAAAGAGCCCCCTAGCAGTATCATAAATGGGCGCAAATCGTGGGGCTATTTGTATTCTTTTTACAGGTCTAATAATTGCCCAATTATAAAAATGCCGATCATTATTTCCAACCAAAGCATCAAATATGAGCATTTTCACAAAACAAGTAAGCAGTTCGGTCGCATTATGAGCAAAAACGTTCTGAATCGCCTTTTCAATAAACTGAAAAGTAAAAAGCTCTCTTGAATCCTGCTTATTATTAGCGATTTCTTTTGCCAGCGCATCGTCATCAAGATACTCTCCACATATTTCTGCTCCATGAATCATCACTTCGTCTTTGCGTAAAAAATAACGACTTAAAAAGCGTATCTGACCATTGATAATTAATAACTTCGTATCATTCATATTCAACCCAATCACATCTCCAATTCTATTCAATAAATACTCCACAATCGACTCATGGGGATACCATTTTTCTCCTGATTTTGCAATAAACGGAATCCATGTCTTTAGATTTTTCTTACGTATGCCACTTTTTTCTTCATAAAGATATACTCTAATAAATTGCTTGGGTGCATCCCCATCCAAATCATGTTCTTCAACATAATAATGCTCATTTTTAAGATGAGCTATCTTGTTCTGTTTTGGCATTTTCCCTGAGAAATTAGCTGATTTTTCCTTTCTCAGTCGAATCTTAATATTTCGAGCTTTTGGCTTCATCTGTGCAAGATAGTCAAACAATAGATTCCTTCCAAACTAATTGCACAAAAAACATCCACCCGCAGATTGAAGCACTAAACTTATCTAAACCATATTTTCCGGATTTTTTTATTGCATTCAATTGACTTTCGTGTTTTTTCGTGTTTTTCGTGGTTCAACAACCTAGTACTTCACCATTATACCATAAATTTCAAAAATATCCCCAAAATCCTAATACAATCCGTACCTTTGCATTCCATTTCAAGAGTTTGGCTCTGAAATCCTTTTTTAAATAAAAGTAACTGTTTAGGCACAAAAATGCCTATTTTTTGCCATAAAATAGGAGCACCTAAACATTTACAAATAAAATTTGAATCATGAATAAATCATTTTTGCGCAAGCTGGGTCTCAAGAAAAAAAATCCGGGCACTTGGTCAGGAAGCAAAACTTATGACTCCAAGGAATACCTAAAATCTTACTCTCCCGTGGATGGTAAACTCATCGGCGAAGTAAGCGTAACGACCAGAAAACAATATGATGCCGCCATCAAGAGAGCGGAAGCAGCTTTCGTCAAATGGAGAGACATCCCCGCTCCCAAACGCGGAGACATCGTCCGCCAATACGGGGACAAACTAAGAAAATATAAAAAAGAACTAGGCACGCTGGTTTCTTACGAAATGGGCAAAAGCCTTCAAGAAGGGCTGGGAGAAGTTCAAGAAATGATTGATATTTGTGACTTCGCCGTTGGCCAATCTCGCCAATTGTACGGATTGAGCATGCACTCCGAGCGACCCAATCACCGCATGTATGAACAATGGCATCCTGTCGGATTGGTAGGTATTATCTCGTCTTTCAACTTTCCGGTAGCTGTTTGGGCTTGGAATGCTATGATTGCGCTAGTAGCGGGCGATGTATGTGTATGGAAACCTTCGGAAAAAGCTCCACTTTGTGGGGTAGCCTGCCAAAACCTTTTGCAAGAAGTCTTTAAAGAAAACAAAGTGCCTGATGGTGTCTCTACGTTAATCAACGGAAACTATATCGTAGGGGAATACATGACGACCGACAAGCGTATTCCTTTGATTTCTGCCACCGGCAGCACAGCCATGGGACGCAAAGTAGGCGGAGTCGTAGCGGCTAGATTTGGACGGACTATCCTAGAATTGGGTGGAAACAATGCGATTATTGTGACGCCTTCTGCGGATATGAATGTAGTGATGACCAGTGCGGTATTTGGCGCTGTCGGCACAGCCGGACAACGTTGTACTTCGACCCGCCGTTTGATTATTCACTCCAGCATCTATGACAAAGTGAAAAAACAATTGGTCAAAGCCTATAAGCAAATCAAAATCGGTAATCCACTGGATGCCAAAAACCATATGGGACCCATCATCGACCAACAAGCAGTTGACAAATACCTGAATACCATTAAAGCGGTTAAAGAACAAGGGGGTAAATTCCTAGTCGCCGGCGGCGTACTCAAGGGCAAAGAATACGACGGCTCCGGTACTTACGTAAAACCATGTATTGCTGAAGTCACCCACGAAATGCCAATAGTAAAGACTGAGACTTTCGCACCCATTCTTTACATCATGAAATATGATGACTTGGACGAAGCCATCCACATGCAAAATGATGTACCACAAGGCCTTTCTTCCTCCATCATGACCACGGACATGCGGGAGATGGAAGCCTTCCTTTCTTGTTGCGGTTCGGACTGCGGTATCGCCAATGTGAATATCGGAACAAGTGGTGCAGAAATCGGTGGCGCCTTCGGTGGGGAAAAAGAAACCGGCGGAGGTCGCGAATCCGGCTCCGACTCTTGGAAAGCCTACATGCGCCGTCAAACCAATACCATCAACTACGGTAAAGATGTACCATTGGCGCAAGGGATTAAATTTGATTTTGATTAATAATCATTGAACGCACGGCCTGTCCCGGGACGCACGGGGTGTAGGGACGCACGGCCGTGCGTCCCTACGATGAGCCGCGTCCCTACGATGGGTCGTGACCTATTTTTTTGTAAAAGAAACAGTCAAAATTTGGTCTCCCACTTCAATTTTATGGACAACATCCATCCCTTTTTTGACCTTCCCAAATATAGTATAATTACCGTCTAAATGGGGAGTCGCCGAATGGGTAATAAAAAACTGTACACCTTCGGTATGATTGCCTACAGAAGCCATTCCTAAATAGCCGGCATCGTCATAATTGTATGGAAAAAACTCAGACCGTATCGTATAATCCAAAGAGCCATAGCCATCTCCCCTAGGGCAACCGCCCTGAATCACAAAATTGGGGACGACTCGATGAAAAGCCTTGTTATTGTAGTATTTACGTTTGGATTCTTTGATAAAATTGGAGACCGTACCCGGCGCATCCTTGAAAAAAAGTTGAACCACAATATCGCCTTTGGTCGTCGAAACAACCACATCTTCCCCCTTATAATCTTCCAGCGGAAACCAATCAATCGGATGATTGTAGGTTGGTTTGATGGGTTTGTAGGCTGTCCCCTTGAATAAGGCGATGGTCTTTAGTATTTCATTATGGGACTCGATATCCTTTGGTGTACCGGCTACTTCCAGCTCCATCCGGCGGATAAATGTAGTGTCCCGTGCATATTTCACAAATTCCGGGTCATCATTCCGCAAGGCAATGGCAGCAGCGGCTCTTTTGCCGACATCGCCGGACTCCAGCATCTGCATAAAAAACCGGCTCAATTCATGCTTAAGACCTTTTCGGTAAGAGCCTATAGATTTGATATAGTTTTCAGAGCGAAGCAATTCGTCTAGTGCTTCAATACCGGCTACTTGCACCACCTTGTAGGAAGACTGCTCCGCTTCATCACGGATAAATCTAAAATTCCAAGGATATTCTACTAATCCATGTAATACCGCAGCTTGGACATAAGGGTCTTTATTTTGGTAATACACGTTTCTTAATGTCCGGTTAATTAATCTCAACTCATTGGTATCCAAGCGGTAAATATGTTTCAAACCGGCATGCAACAAAGCCACTTTAGATAAAGAATTAAGCGAAGTATCTTTAGCCATTTTGTAATATTCAAAGGCATCTTCCTGTGTCCCATGCTTCACAACCCAATCTCTGGCGACACCGGCTACCTCGGGTGAATTAGACCGCAAAGCATCAAAAAACAACTCACTCACCCGAACATAAGATAAGTCACTAATGGCTCTTAAGATATTCACTTTTACTCCGGGATGCTTTTCTATGGAGAGTTTATTTTTCAATAAAATCAGTGATGTCGTATCGGTTGTTTTAGCTAATGCTTGCGCAAAAAACATTTTTTCTTGGTCACTTCCCTGCGTAAAAGCTTTGAGCAGTTTATGAGAGTCATTGGCATCAAAACGAACCTCCTTCGTGCGTGCTAAATACGCTCCTGCATATAGCCGGGCAATTGGCGGGTAATTATGGTCTATAGCCATTTTCAACATCGCCTTTGTTCCTTGCGGCAAAATCATATTCCGCAAGGAAAAGCGATATATGGCTTTGGCCTGTCCATTGACCAATGCGGTATCTTTGGGCAAGAAAGTAGTAACTGTCGCTAAATTTTTGAGTATCTTTTGATCTCCACAACGCCCTAAAGCTTCCAGCACCCATTCATTCGGTGGACGTCGAGCACTAATGGTGTCAGAACTCGCAAAGGCTTGTGTTAAGTACTTCACCCCGGACTGCGCCCCCGTCAAACCAATGGTGTAGGCCGCCAAAGATTGGATTTGCTCAATAGGATCGTCTAGCAAGACCGCCACTTGATCGATGACAGTGCTGTCCTTCATTTCTGCAAAGCCTTTCAATGCACAATAACGGATAGTCGGAGACTCGCTTTCCAGAAAAACCAAGAGACTATCCTTTACATGTTTGTCCGCCAAATCCATCACCCGCTTTAGGTTGGCATCCCCAAAATCTACATTAATCTCCCCGGGATCGACTTCTTGTGGAGGAATACACTGAAAAAATAATAAGGGCATCAAAACCCATAGAAAAAGTGCGAGGGGCTGTTTCATTGAATGATTTATGTTTTTGTGTAATGGTTGAGCTTACTCCTAAAAGTCAGATTCAGTGATTTGCTCTTGAGTCCACAAAATTTTATTTGGTTTTCTCTTTTGTTTTAACCCTCTAAATCCCCCTTAGAAATGGGGGACTTATGGTAAACCAAATAAAATTTTGTTCTGTGCTTTAATTCTTGGCTGCATGGACTTTTCGGAGCAGACTCAACAATTGAACAGAATACATGCTCCTAGAATAAAATCTAGCAACTCTCCCAACTACTTCAAAATCTAAACTTTTCGGAGTCAAGTCATCGCTTAGCGCCAATCAAAAATTATCTCCGTCATCTCCAAAAGGATCATCAAAACCATCATTATTTTTCACAGAATCTTTTTTGCTTTCGATGTCATCAAAAAATTCATCTCCACCGGCGCTTGGATTCTTATACTTCGAGCAATCTAATTCAATACCGATATCCCCGCTAGGCCGCTTAAACTGCGCATGGACATCATAGACGTCCGGATTTTTCTCTAGTTTTTTCAACAACTCGACAAAAATAGGCCGTGCCATTTTGGAGCCCGCTCCATTACTAATAGTTTTAAAATGAATCCAATGGTCATCCCCACCGACCCAAGTACCAACAATCAAATTAGGTGTGACCCCCATAAACCACCCGTCTGAATATCCGTTGGTTGTTCCGGTTTTCCCGCCGACTTGGCTTTTAATCTTTCCAAATCCGCGTGCTCCGACAAGATTATACCGTAGCATCTCCAACATCACGTAGTTTACATTTGCCGGAAGAGCCGAACGTTCTTCGGGCATATACTCATACAGTACCTTTCCGTTTTTATCTTCAATCTTGGTGATGGTCACCGGACGGGTAAACACGCCGTTATTAGCAAAAGTCGTATAAGCACCGGTCATCTCCCAAACTTGTAAATCCACCGCTCCTAAGCAAATAGAAGGCGATCTTGGAATCCGGTATCGCCCATCCGGCCGTTTGGCTTTTTTGCTAATTCCCATGTGATCGACCAAGTTGACTACCGGCATCGGACTACCCAACTGCTTCATCAAAAAGACAGAAACCGTATTTTTGGATTTGCGCAAGCCATCTTTTAGCGTAAGCGACTCTCCGGTATATTTATTATTGGCATTTCGGGGCGTCCAATCCTTTTCCAGATGGAAACTACCTTCTCCCGGGCTTATCGTCTGCGGGACATCTTCCACTCTAAAACAAGGCGAAACTCCCTGCAATAGTATCGCCGTCGAATACACAAAAGGCTTAAAGGTAGAGCCCACTTGCCGGTCGATTCGCACGTGATCATACTTAAAATATTTATGGTTCACTCCGCCTACCCAAGCTTTGACAAAACCGGTCGAAGGCTCTACGGCCAATAAGCCCGTCTGCAAAATCATCCGGTGATAACGAATAGAATCCATCGGTGTCATGATGGTATCCGTTTCCATGTCTTTGTTGTAGGCAAAGATTTTCATCTTGGTCTTTTGTGCAAACTCTTTTTTGGCGGCAGCTTCCAATTTTCTGGCTTGCGCCAAAAGTGTCATCCAACTATCCGACTTCATTATCTTTCGATAAAGGCTGAGCTTTTTGGCGGAAACCAAGTTTGCTTTTTTCAGCTCTTTTAGATAGCCGGGCTCTTTGGCTTCTTTGACCATCCGCTCAATATCATAATCCTTTAGGACCAATCCGTTGTTTTCTTCTTGAATTTTGGCCACAACGGCTGCGATATATTTGTGTTTTAGATTTGCGTACCGCTTACTTTGAGTGACCAATTTATGCAGGGCATTGGCTCTAATTTTTAGGATGGTTTCGGTATCCAGCTCTTCATCTTCTTCTTTTGCCCTATTTATTTTTTCGGGGTCGATGTAAGTCCAAGGGTCATCTTTTTTCCAGACCTTCCAATACTTGGCCTGCAACTCCGCCATTTTTTTACGGACGGCTTCTTCGGCATATTTCTGAATGACGGGGTCTATGGTGGTGTACACTTTTAAGCCGTCCTTATAAATATTGTAAGCGGTGCCGTCGGGCTTTTTCACTGCATTTCCTTTCAATATCTTGTTGACATCTTTGCTCATTTCCATCCTAAAGTATGGGGCCAAGCCTTCGGTATGGTTGGAGCGCTTAAATTTGGACATGTTCAGCGGTGCGGCTTTGGCCTTATCGTACTCTGCTTGAGAGATTTTTCCGTATTTCAGCATTTGGTGCAAAACCACATTTCGACGACGAATTACCTTTTCCGGACGGGTCAACGGGTTGTACAAAGAAGGATTTTGGAGCATGCCTACTAAAACGGCTGCTTCTTCCAGTGCCAATTCATCTTGTTCTTTTCCAAAATAAGTCTCTGATGCAGCCCGAATCCCAAAAGCCCCGTTGTTATAACTGACCTTATTGAGATACATGGCCATGATTTCTTCTTTGGTATAGCTCCGTTCGAGCTTCACTGCGGTAATCCACTCTTTAAATTTTTGGAAGAGGCGATCGACGATGTTTCTAGCCCTTCGATTGGTGTACAATTGTTTGGCCAACTGCTGCGGTATCGTACTGGCTCCCCCCCTTGAGCCCAAGAAGGCAATTGCACGAGCCAACCCGCGCGCATCTATCCCCGAGTGCTTATAATATCTCAAATCTTCTGTTGCAATCAAGGCTTTGACAAGATTTGGCGAAAGCTGATCGAAAGTAACCGGCACCCGGTTTTCTATAAAATAGCGACCTAGGACTTCCCCATTTCCTGCGTAAATATTGGTAGCGAGCTTTGATTTTGGGTTTTCCAACTCTTCAAACGTCGGCAAATCCGTAAAACTTAGAGCAATAAAAATACCGGCAATACCCAATACGCCCAAAATAGCCAAAGCCCACATCCATCGGACGACTTTACGATATTTCGGTTTGTTTTTTTCTTGAATCTCCTTGATGGTCGGCTTTGTAGCGGCCACCGGCTCTTGCTTTACCGGTGCTTTTGGGACTGGGTTTTCGACCTTCTTTCGGGTCGTATTCAACGGCACCACTTCCGGCGTGCTTACGGTCGCCTTTTCTTGAACAGGCTTAGGTGCTTCGATTGGAGTCTCCTGCTGGATGACTTCTTCGGCTTTTGCCTTGATTTCTTCCGGGGTTTCTATCTCCGTCTTTGAGACGTCCACCGGCTCCGAAATCACCTGTTCCTTGATGGTTTCAGTTGCTTTTATTTCTGTTGGCTTGATTTCTTCCCGGATTGGAGTCTCCGGTTGGATGACTTCTTCGGCTTTTGCCTTGATTTCTTCCGGGGTTTCTATCTCCGTTATTTTGGCGTCCACCGACTCCGGAATCACCTGCTCCTTGATGGTTTCAGGTGCTTTTATTTCTGTTGGCTTGATTTCTTCCCGGATTGGAGTCTCCGGTTGGATGACTTCTTCGGCTTTTGCCTTGATTTCTTCCGGGGTTTCTATCTCCGTTATTTTGGCTTCCACCGGCTCCGGAATCATCTGTTCCTTGATAGTTTCAGGTGCTTTTATTTCTGTTGGCTTGGTTTCCTCCCGGATTGGAGTCTCCGGTTGGATGGTTTCTTCGGGCTTTATTTCGGGCGTTTGGGCTTCTATTTCAGGCAACTTATCTTCTATACGCTCTTTCTTCAAAGCAGCCAATTCTGCTTCTACTTCCGCCTGGATTTCGGCATCGGTTTTGGGTAAGTTTTCTTGTTCCAACTGTGAATTGGTTAATTCATCCTTGGGCGTAGTATGTTTATCCATGTCCGATTTATCGAACTGATTATTTTTGTTTTCTTCCATTTATAGCTACGGTTGTTCGTTTACATAATTTGAAACGAAGTATAACGAAGTACAAATATACGATGTTTTAAGAAAATGGAGTTAATTTGGGGGGATTCATTGTTTTTTGGTGTCGGTGGCCAAGTGGGGACTGTGCTTTAGGATGGTGCTTAATCGAAGGCTTCATCAAACGGGCTGGTACAGCATTTTTGATATATCTTTTGAAAGATGGGCGCTTTCAAGCCTGCATCAAGAGAATGCAAGACATCGTCTAATGTCTCATCCTTCAGCCGATTTTGGTTTTGATAGGCCTTAATGTGCTGCGTCAATGAATGGTGCTCCTGAGTCTGTAAGAGCCGATCGACCGTCTTAAAAAAACGAACACTTCCCCAATACATCGCCGGATAATTGTAAGTTTCTCTCAACCTTTTCGCTTCATCAACAAAATTAGTTTCACTAGAAAAATCACCTTTCACAAGATTATCCTTCATTTTATACCTTTCGAGAATCTCTTTGGATGTATAAATACCCATTTCCTTCATAATTTGCAATTGCATATACGTAGCATAGCCTTCCGAAAACCAAGCATTGGCCTTCCCTAAAAAAGGAATCGATAAATGGCTAATCTCATGGGGCGCCGTCCAATCCGCTCGAAAAACACTTAAATCAAAGCTTGGATTGACATAAAAGTGCACCGCTTCTACTTCGGATCTTTCTGTATGTGCCCAAGGAATTGACTCCCGCTCACTTTTACTCCGATGCAGATAAAACTGCATTTGAAAAGGATATTTACCCAGCACATTAAAGCTTGCTTGGGTTACTTCCGTTAAATATAAGATTAATTTATCCTTCTCCACTTGGGAGAATTCATCTTCCCAATGCCAGACAATTGGTTGAATCAATCGGTTATTTGCGGGGTGCTCTCTTGTATTCACACCACATGCCACCAACAAAAAAACCAACAAGCCAAATATCTTCATCATCTAATAACTTTGAGTTCTTTGCGAAAAATCTAATTTTGGAATTTGTTCTTGGTTTTACAAAATTTTATAGGAACTGTTTAGGCTCTCCTGTTTTTAGACAGAAAAATAGGCATTTTATGGCCAAAATAGTGAGTGTCTAAACAGTTACGTTTTTAGGTATTTAATCATTTCCGCCGCCCTTTAAATACAAAATGCTGCCCCTTTTTCTCACCATAACCTAACCAATAGGCTATAGTAATTTCATCAGGGTCATCGGCAGATATCCTCGCAACTCCGTATGGATGGTCACAACCAATAGTATGTACATAAAAAGCCAATTGACGAAAGCCTTTAACAGCATCGAAAATAGTTTCACATCCATCATTTTGTAGATTATAAACTTTGTTATGAAAAATACCAGGATTACCTTCCTTACGGAGAAAAGATACCGTAAACGTATCTTGTGGCGAACCTTCTAGATGCCCTTGAAAATAACCAAAGGCTCTAGGGGGACTTTCCGGAAGAATATGCAGGTATCGTACAAGTGTATCCACCCCATCATCGTTGGGAAAACACAACTTGTTAGGTGCTTTTTTCACAATGAGCGTGATGGGTATGGTTTCTCCCTTGGGGAAACCTGACCGCTCGACTACTCTTGTGTGTAGGGTTTCCGCACCAATATTCCATGTATATTCAGCATCTTCTTCCTTTGCCGTAAACACCACTCGAGTGAGTCGCACCGTGTCCGTATCGAAAGGTTTAAACAGGGTATCCAACGGACTACCCGGGGGCAAGGTATATGGGTAGCCATTTTCCATCATGGTAAAATCCGCCGTCACTTCTTCCACCCCTTCACAAGGATCAGGCATAACAGGGTCTTTACACCCATGACACCCCACCATCGAAAAGCCTAGCAATCCGATGAAAAGTAATTGCATTATTTTTTTCATGATTATTTAATTTTAGATTTTAGGATTTGATTTTCCTTTTCCAGTTCGATATACTGTATAATAATCTGTACGCCAATCCCATTCATTTATGGTAGAGCCCAATGGGGTATTTATGGTTGCACTGCAATGATTTTGTCCAAAAACAATTTGACCGCTTATCATTATCAGCAGTACTAATATTTTTTTCATTTTTCAAGTTTTTATTTATTAAAATTTAACACCGATATATGTATCAAATACTTCACCACCGCTATTAGGCAAAAAGTAATGAAAATCAAATATAATCGTATCCCCAACAACTCGACCCCAACCACCCGGTTTGGGACCTTGCTGACCATGGGCACCTGAACTATTGTTAAAAAAGTGCCTATAATCAATTGCAAATCCGTCGTACTCACCCGGCTCACGGGGGTAACCTTTTGGAAATTCATTAAATGCGATACTGCCTGATACATAGTCAATGAATAATTGAAAGCTAGAATCTGGCTCAGACACAAAATACCCATTATAATGTCCAAAAAACTTGGATTCCGATTTATGAACAATGACTAAATGCTTAGAGATGGTATCCACACCATCATCATCTGGGAAACACTCGTTATTTGGCTTTCGGTAACCAATCATCTTTACATCTAATGCTCCCAAAAAATCAAAAAAATCCAATGTAAATTGCCTGTCTGTAAATTCCCTTGGGTCTAATCCCACTTGCCAATTTACTGAATCAAATTGTCCTATTGCTGAAAAGCGCACATACCCCTGTGTAAAGGTATCCCCTTCAAACCACCTTTGATCTTCATTGTAGCCAAGAAAAATTTCCATCTTAAAATCCGCCGCCACTTCTTCCACCCCTTCACAAGGATCTTCCACAGGGTCTTTACACCCATGACACCCCACCATCGAAAAGCCTAGCAATCCGATGAAGAATAATTGCATTATTTTTTTCATGATTTTTTCATTTTTAGATTTGCATTGTGATATATTTTTCTCCCTAAAAATAAGCAATCCCACCCTATCTCACATCAACAAACCCCATTTTTATGATTTTTTTAACATTCTCCGGAAGGATTCCTTGAGAGTCGTGATTTATCTGTACTTCCTGACAAACGAAAAAGTGGCAACATCCACAGGATATTGCCACCTTTTTTATATTCCACACTAATCTTACTCTGCTTGCTTCATCAATTTTACAGTTTTTAGGTCGGATTCTGTTTGGATGGTTAGGAAGTAAATGCCTGTACCTAAGTCGGCACAATCTACAATCAATTCCTTTTCAGTCTCTCCACCTTCTAGTCTCACTTCTTTCACTCTTTCTCCTAGCGTATTGTATAAAAAGCCTATGACTTCTTTCTCTTCTGCTAAGCTATAGGTGACTTTGAAGAAATCCTGAAAGGGATTGGGGCTGATACTGAGATATGATTTTGATGGTTTCTCCTGATTCATACCCTCATTAAATGGATAGCTAGGCTGAGCTACTACGGGATTATACTTATCACCAGTACAAAACGTATCAATCTGTTCAGTAGTCTGTGCTGGAACACTCCCACCACAACCAGCAGGATTCCCAATAATTAAGTCCACACCATCAGGTAAATCTGAGATATTACCTGTAATTTCGTTGCCTGCAATTACAGTTAATTTGTGACCATTGGTAATTATTGTACCCGTAATCTCAATGGTTGACCATGCGTAAATTGTCATATCCTCTGTTAGTACCAAATCCCCAATTACTTCGTGCGATTTTATTTGGCCTAAATTTGCAACATCATTAATTTCTCCTCCTACCGTTTTAACCCTATATCTTTGCCGGATAAAAACCTTATCCGCATTTGCATCGTACAGTGGGTTTATTGTCAGGTCTGAATTTTGACTCAAAATCGCATCAACTTCAAGAAAAACTTCCGGATAATCAAAACTAGAATAACTTTGCTCATGTGCAGAATACAAATCTAGCACGTATTCTTCAATACAACCAGAAGATAAAATTGGCGATAAATAATAATTATCAGTACCACCATTCAAATTTACAATCTTATCCAATGGTGAAGAATTGTGACCGTCAGGATAATAGTTTTGGTCTATATCATAGCCTTTTAAAACGAACCTAAAAACAATATTATCCAAAACTAATCCTGAAGCCGGATTTACAGCATACTTAATACTCTCAGCCAATTGAATTTGCATTTCGTCTTCGACCCAAATAGGCTCCCCAGCTTGATCGTCATCCAAGTATCCTTCATAATTCTTTTTTACTTTGGGAGTTTCTAACAGTGTAAAAATGCCCAAAGTATTATCATAGATAGGGACTTCTTCTTCTAAGGGATTAGGTGAAGATTTGGCACCTGGAACACGGAGTCTTGTTGACGTATATGGGCTAGGAGTTATTATCTTTCCTTTTGCCTTAAAGTTCAAATCCGCCTCGAACGATGTAGGCTTTGGCTTACTCCCTGACTTCCCACCACCAATAATAAAGTCTATAATCCCAAGTGCAACACCTATTTTGGGAAGACTCGTCATCCATTTTGGCAAACCCGGCATAGCTTTTTTCTTTCTCTCATCTATATCATCTATCGCTGCTTGAGCAGCAACTTTTGCCTTCACCGAAGACACTCCATCATCCACAATACTTTTATTAGAATCGTAAGATCCAGCATCATTACCAAACTCAATAAGATCAAAAGTAGTTGCAATTGCATTAGCAGTATTATAAAAACCTTGCAAGGTCTTCGCTGTTTTTGCACCCTTTGCAACAGCACCATTTACAGCGTTACTTATATTTTGCAAAACAGATGTGTGGCTTGTAGAGCTATAACTTCCACCAGATGCAATTTGCGTTATTGTACCTCCTCCATTTATATCTAAAGAGATAGTTGCTGAATCCACCAAAAATGGACTCATCTTCAGCACGGTACTATTATGACAAGTACAGGGATCGTAGGCGACTGGGATATCTCCAAGAATCCAATAGCCTTCACAATTATCCCCTCCAGCTCCATTCTCATATTCATTCGGCAGATGAACAATCATGCCCTTTCGAAAATCATCTAATGCTTTTTGTGGCTGAGCCACATAATTCAACAAGGCACTTTCTATTTTATTACTATTAAAAAACAATTGTATTTCTGCCCCGCCATATTCAGCCTTCGGGGTCAGGTAAAAAAACAGCCTGATATTCGATTCATACCGATTGTACAGCATTAAAACGGGTACTTCTGCCGGTTTTGCTTGTGTACCAAAATGCTTGTACAACAATTCCCAACCATCTTTAGGTTCGTAATCTCTCACCCAGCTACCATCATCATCATCGGGAGGACCATATAGATGACGTATATTCGGATTATAGTTCCCATCACTCCAAAAAGGAGAATAAGGATGCCTTAGTCCACATCCCTTAATCCAAAAGTCAAATTGCTCTTGCTTCCAATCATAGGTCTCTATCGTGGAGCCAAGTGGTGTCTTAATACTACAATCCTGACCCAAAGCCCAATGAAAACTCAGCAAGAATAGTAAAACATATATATTTTTCATTTTTTTTATTTTTTTATCCCAATAAATGTACCCTTCTCTCCTGTTGAAGGATACTCATACTCAATCTTCAGCGTATCATTCAAATACGCACCCCAGACATAGGGTAAATCACTTTGACAGCCTCCATACATATAATCATTAAAAAGACGCCTATATGAAGTCCACTTAAAAGCTCCCTCATGATAAGGATCTTTTATACATCCTTTTGGAAACTCTGGCGTCCATATAACCCCATTAATATACCTTTCAATTTTCATCGTGAATAATGAATCCGGCTCAGACAGGAAATAACCATCAAACTCTCCCAGTACTAAACTCTTTTCGTCGGGAAAAATAGTTAATTGCTTAAGAACGGTATCCACTCCATCATCATTTGGGAAGCAGTCCAAATTGGGGGCTCGAAATCCTATCATCCGAATTTGAATATTATCTTGATTATCAAACTCAAGTGAAAATTCTTTCTTAGTAAAAACTCGTGGATCTAAACCTACTTTCCATTTAATCGAATCATAATTTCCGATTGCAGAAAACCGAACCGTCATAACTTCTAGTATCGTGTCCGCTTCATACCACTGCTCATCTTCACCATATCCCATAGAATACTCCATCTTAAAATCCGCCGTCACTTCTTCCACCCCTTCACAAGGATTAGGCATAACAGGCTCTTTACACCCATGACACCCCACCATCGAAAAGCCTAGCAATCCGATGAAGAGTAATTGCATTATTTTTTTCATGATTTTTTCATTTTTAGATTTGCATTGTGATATATTTTTCTCCCTAAAAATAAGCAATCCCGCTCTATATCACATCAACAAAGCCTATTTTTATGATTTTTTTAACATTTTCCGGAAGGATTCCATGAAAGTCGAGATTTATCAGTACTTCCTGACAAATAAAAAAGTGACAACACCCATTGGGTATTGCCACTTTTTTTACGTTTGCATAAGGGTTCCAAATGAATTTGGAACAGGGCAAACGAAAGAAAAAAATTAGAATATAAAAATAATAAATATCTTAGACCGGGAATAAAAAATGGGCGCAGTCGGAGTTTGTCCCCATTAGACACTTTTCGATAATTTGTAATTGGCGCAAGTTTCCGGAAAAACATATAAACTTAGGCTCCTAGTTTTTATTTAGTTTTTTTCCACCCCCAAATTTGCTTTAAGTTCCGGAAGTAACCGGGTTACCGGGTGGCAAATTTGACCCC